>NZ_QWJI01000057.1 GCF_004354815.1 Cardinium endosymbiont of Culicoides punctatus | reverse complement strand
AAAGTTATGGCGTAATCCATATACAGCTTTTAATTAAAAATGCGAAAGTCCTGATCAGTTTTATGTTCACATAAATTTTCAATAAGTGGTATATTACCAGTATAAACAGCCCAATGAAGAGCAGTGTTGCTATCTGCATCTGTTTCAAGTACATCAGTTTCATAAAGAAATAATTTTTCAATAATTTCTTTTCCAGAATTACTAAAAGCTGCTACATGAAGTGGGGTAAAATCTAAGCTGTCTTTTTTATTCATGACTGTTTTCTTTCCAAGTATTTTTAATATCATATATAAGACTTTCTTCTTATATAAGCCTTGCTGCTTAAGTATTTTTTTTATTTGCTTTATGTCATTTAACGCAACTGCTTCATTAAGCAAAAACCTATAAAATGTGTTTTTGTTGTTTTTTAATCCCTTTGACACAACTTTTTCTTGAGGCAGCAGACATGTTGTAGATTCTTTAAAACAAACATTTGATACTTTTTGAGTACAGCCTGTAATAAGGATATGTAATAAACATAATACAAAAACACACAAAAATCGTTTATTTAACTTTAATAAATAATTATTTTTAGACATAATGTTAATAAAAATGGAATGTAAAAAACATAAAAAGAATACCAAAACAACTATATGTCATGGATTTATTATGTCAATTTAATAAAAAAAATTACAAATTTATACCTATTTGAGCAGGGTTAACATTCCACTAGGCTGGCTTATAAAACCTTAACTACTATGATTGTAATATCATCCTCCTTTCCTCCAGAATGGACTTTCCCAGATGCTCTTGCTTTATGTTCAAAAGGAGATTCTTTGGTAGGATTTTGGCTGTTTTGTATAGCCTCTATTAAGAGACTTTCTGCTATTTTTGTGGTATTATGGTGAAGATTAGACCATTGTATTAATGTTGCATCGTCTACATTATCAAATAGACCATCTGTAGCCATAATGATGATGTCTCCTTGCTTTAAGATATAGGTTCCACAAGAACAATCTGATGGATGACGCTTCCCAGGTTTGTAGTCTGGTGGGCGCACGGATAATTGAAAAGGACAATCAAAATGGGACTGCTGTTCAATGGTTTCATGTGTAATTTTCTGATCTCTAATAACCTTCAATCCAGAATCCCCCAAGTTAGCCCACTTAAGTATCAAATTGTCTATGGTAGCTACACAAGCTGTGCTACTTCCTGCTGCCACTTTTTTTTCTCCTAGCAAACAATCATAGCCTTCTTGAATGATCTGTTGAGGATCTATAGCAGTAGCATTTTGCATATATCCTACAAGTGCTCTCGAAAAATCACCTGGATCTATTCCCTTTTTTCTCCATCCGCCTACACCATCTGCTACACCTAATGCAATAGCTTTAGGGGAAATGTGTTTAGTTAACGTAACGAAACAAGCATCTTCTCCAAAAGAGAAAATATGAGTTCCTATTTTTTTTATTTCATTGTTTTCTTTGCCTTTTCCCGCTATAGCTACCGAAAGCTTATTCCACACATGATAGATATTCAACACTTCACCAACAGGTTTCTGTTTGTCTAAATCTTTTGGTACATCACCTTTTAGGGGAGAGATAAAAAATAGCATGATGACACATACAATAAAAAAAATGATGTTTGAAGTTGTATCAAAGCGTCGGTTGGAACTAAAAAAACACATAACGGTATAAGGAAAATTACATAGTTTTTTGTCTATGAACCCACTGACACCCCTCAGTATAAAAAAAGATGCCTATATGCAACAATTATACGACATTCCGCACTAAAAAATAGCATCACGTCGGATTTAATCCTTTGTGTTCTTTGATATACTCAAGACGGACTACTTATATGCCTAGAAAATGGACCATGCCAATGCATAATTGGAATAGGGCCATTGCGCATTTTATGATTAAATTTGAAGATAGATTTTAAATGAATTGTGTATATCTACACAATCTCTTCAAAAGCCCCTTCTTGAATAATAGAGATAATTTCTTCTTTAGAAAGGGTAGTAATCGTTGATATGGTTTCTATATCCATATTGCACTGTAACATCTTTAAGGCTGTTGCATAGCGTTCAGACTTAATACCTTCTTCCTTTCCTTCTATTCTTCCTTTCTCTATACCAATCTTTTCACCTTTCTCTTCAGCTGTTTTAACAGCCAAGGCCTCTGTGCGAATCCATTTTAAATGATCTTCATAAACTTCTTTTTCTTCTGAATTAAAGTTCATAACGTCTAATACGTCTAAGGCCTTTTTTATATTGCTGTCATTTAATGCAGAGGGTAAATGCTCTTTGTTTAACAAATCATGACGGGATAAAAAGGTAACCCATCTGTCTAAACCACTACTTACTTTTGATACGATATCAGATAATTTTGAATCTTTATCACTGATGAATTTCTTTAACTCTATCGTGTGTAATTCTAGGTCTTTGAAATAATGCATACCATTATCTACCTCCTTAATATGAAATATATTATGGTACTTCTCTGATGTAGGAATACTGATAAAGTTAAGTATATGGATGCCGATGGCTTTAGATAAAATATCATAGCTTCTGGAGATCTCTAATTGCTCCGTATACAACTTAGCCCAGTAATATAAAGCGCGCTTATCGTAGTCTTTTGCATCGGTAATCTGTATTTCAATATTAAATCTCTTGCCTGTACAGCTCTCTGCTTTAATATCTAAGATAGACAACTTATCCTGTCTAAAGTTCCGATGGTTATAAGGATTCAGTAACGTAATATCTGCTACTTGATCTTCTTGTCGAACGATAGCATTAATAAGTGATATCAGTAAATCTTTATTCTCTTCAACACCGAAAAGTTTTTTAAAAACGATGTCTACTCTTGGGGTTAACTTTTCCATAAGATGGTTGTTTAGTTTGTTACGAAATAAATTTAATTTATTAATTATCTTTTAATTTATTATTCGTTCTTATTAGAATAATATATGGTAGTGGTATAAATATATGACGCTAAGTTGCTCAAGTCTGTCCTTGTATTTTTGTTTTGGGAATGAGTATTTATTTGCATAAATAGTTCTGTTGTTTGTTTTTATTAAAGCCATTATTTATACGTTAATTAGCCATTTAGAACATCTTTATTGTAATGTATTTGCTTGAAAAAAATTAACCGTTTTTTATCAAATGAAATAAAATATACTCAATATCAAATATTTATTTCATCATATATTTATACCATCATCAACTTATTTTATAAAAACAATTTTATGAATTTTTATTGTATAAATACATTGTGCAATCAATAAATGTTTTATTATACTTGTGGAGTAATAAAGTCAATTTAAAAACTATTTATTGCAATGTTTAAGAAAATCATTAATTACCGTATTGGTTTAGGAATAAGTATATTTAACTAAGCTTGTTCTTCTAGTAGTAATTATGAGTATGAAGAACTTTGATCTTGACAATAAAGGTATTGATACTGTACAACCAAAAATAAATCGATTATGCCTATTATTCAGCTACAAAAAGAAATATCCATGCATTATCATGGGAAAGAATTTACGATTAACTTAATAGATTATCAAAGAGATAATACAACCATTACAGCAAAGTTTGGAATTGAATATAAATCAAAGCCAATTGATTTTCAAGTTGATACAAATTTTGTTTTTGACATTATTTTAGAAGATGGCGTTTGTTTTAAAGATGCTGATCCTATAACTGAACAGAATTGTTTCGTTATAAAAGACAGTTTAATAAAAGATCAGGAAGTTATTAATAATAGTTTAAATTTAAGGAGTTATAATCCTTGTGAGCCATCTTCATGGCAACCAGAAAAAGAATCTCATTCCGATTATATAGCTAAGGTACTTGCTTTTGATATTCATAAGGCATATCAAGAATTTCTTGATGTATGTGCATGTGAAATAAAAACTAGCGGTGTATCAAAATTAGTAAAAAAATCTAGTATGGAAGAAACTCCTACTAGTAGCAAAAACTAAATACGATAGATAGATAAGGATGTTTAGTCAGGAGCTTTAGTCATACCAGACTTCTTTCGAAACTAATTTTTGGCCCTATATTTGTTGATAGGGATAGGAAAAATGGAGTTACATAATGTGTTTCGAAAGAAGTCTCCTTTTGGTAACTATGAATGGACTTTATTGTTCTATATAAAAAAATAGAGAGAATATTTTACCTTGTTGGGCAAGCATAGTGATTATCCACGAATTCGCTTAAATTTATAGCTTGAGTTAAAGAAACCTGTGTATATGTGTATACTACAGGTCTTATACCTTATACTTAAGATATTTTTATGAAACTCTGTGCCAATTCATTAGTAAAAGAATATAAAGGTCGTAAAGTAGTAAAGGGAGTATCTCTTACTGTTTCTTCTGGGGAAATTGTGGGCCTGCTTGGTCCAAATGGAGCCGGTAAAACCACTACTTTTTATATGATCGTAGGACTTATCAAGCCAAATAATGGGGATATTTATTTGGACGAAACTTGTATTACTACTTTACCCCTCTACAAGCGTGCCCAAAAAGGTATTAGCTACCTACCACAAGAGGCCTCTGTTTTTAGAAATTTGACAGTAGAAGAAAACATTATGGCCATATTAGAGATGCGTAACTTATCTAAACAAGAACGTAGGGAAAAGCTAGATGATTTATTAGAAGAGTTTAGTATTACGCATATACGAAAAAGTAAAGGTAATGTACTCTCTGGGGGAGAACGCCGTCGTACAGAGATTGCCAGAGCTCTGGCAATGGATCCCAAATTTGTTTTATTAGATGAACCTTTTGCTGGAGTAGATCCCATTGCTGTAGAAGAAATTCAATTACTGATATCTAAACTTAAGAACAATAATATTGGTGTGCTGATAACGGATCATAATGTAGATGAAACACTTTCTATAACGAATAGAGCCTATTTAATGTTTGCAGGTACTTTACTAAAAGCGGGCACTGCTGAAGAATTAGCAGAAGATGAACAAGTACGTCGACTCTATCTTGGAGAAAAGTTTGAGCTAAAACGTTACTAATCATCTACGCTTTACCCAGTACAGCTTTTATTTTTGATCTTTTTTTGTCAATTAAAAAACACAAACGTGCAAAATTGTTTACAAAATCGCACATAAAGTGCTAGTCTCTTTCGTAGCCAGTCAAACAATGGATTACTCCATAAATTTTTCCTTAACTCTGTCCTTTATATTCAAGGTTATTTACCCTATTCATTTTCTTTTTTATTTAGTTTTTTTGGTTGTACGTTAAGTACCACACGTTCTATGCCCAATAGAACTTTTTGACGCATAACATGTTCTAACTGAAATCTATATATTCCTGCTTTTTTAAAGATAAAATTAGAAAACAAACAAATCTGATGTAATTTAGTTTTTCCCCATCCATATCCTAATGGTTTCCCCGTTTTTTTATTAAATAGTTGTAGTTCAATAATCGCACTTTCAGAAACTTCTTCTCCTTCTAAATAATATCTTATATAAAGATTCTGATAAGGATATGTAGCATTATTATTCAAAAGCAAAACTAGATCATAGGGCTGATCTGAAGTGTCTATATTAAATTCAAAAAATACCTTTTTGTCTACATCCCATGAATATTGTGGAAATTCAAATGCTTTTTGAATAAGATTATCACTATCACACCCGAACATAAAAAATGCAATAAAACAGATTAAAAATGGTATTCTCTTTTGTTTTTTTTTCATATTTAAATAAGTTGATTTACATAGATCAGATCTTCCGAAAGCCCTTTTTGGTTTTTATAAAAATCATTGATTATTAAATAAATATATTTTAATTATATCTAATATATCAGCAAATGTACTACTAAAACTTTTACTGTATATTTTATATTTCATTGCTAATATGCAAAAACGCAATCATGATAATAATCACTGGTATAAATAGAGGAATTACTTGGTTATTAGCAATATATAACTATAGCACCACCACAAAATTTACTACAAAGACATCAATATTTTATATAAAGAGAAATGTGCATAAAGCCACTTATGGTACAAATACTAATATTTTTCCTTTACATTTTAAATGTATGCTGTACGTGAGTATCTCAATATTAAGATTGCCTAATATTTAAGAATTAGGTAATTTTTTACACTTTTTAAACTTTTATACATTTGACATACTATAAACCTTTGATAGGTATAATAAGAAAAAATAAGGAATTATAAAAGACGTTGCCGCAATACTTCATAAAGTATCATGCCAGTTGCCACTGATACATTTAAAGAAGCAATAGGCCCCCGAATTGGAATTTTAATTTGATAAGTAGCTAAATTTAAATGTTCTACGGCTATTCCGCTATCTTCTCCGCCCAAAATAATAGCAGCAGGAAGTCTTAAATCAGATGTATATAATTCCTGAGATGCTTTTTCATGACAGGCAAATATAGCCAGTCCACTTTCTTGTAGGTATTGCAATGCTACTTTTAAACTAGCAACACGGCAAACTGGTAACATGGACAGTGCTCCTGCAGAAGTTTTCATAGCTGCTCCAGAGACAGACGCGCTACGATGACTAGGTATCACCAATGCATCTACCCCCATGCAGAGCGCTGTACGAGCAATAGCGCCCAAATTATGCACATCTGTAACACCATCTAAAATCAGGATCAAGGGTATTTTCCCTTTTTCAAAAGTATTTTGAATAATCACTTCCAAAGGTGCGAAAGCAATGGGAGATATAATAGCTACTACACCTTGATGATTTCCATGAGAAAGTCTACTTAACTTTTCCGTTGGAACATAACTAAAAGGAATTTCATATTTACAAATAAGGTCGTATAGTTCCTTTGCAAGGGGTGTTTTTAACGCTCTCTGCAGAAAAATTTTCTCTATGGTTCTTCCAGCCAGTATGGTTTCCATAACTGCTCTAGAGCCAAAGATAAGGCTTTGCTGGTGTGTAGTGGTTTTTTTTCTGTTATTTTTAGCAAAAAAATATGACATAATTGTATAGATTTTACATAATTTCTGTTAATGCTAGAGATCTTCGAGTGTTGGACCAGCTGACTGGATGCTTTGACTGAAATTTAAACGTTGTGCATTCTCTAAAAATTGTACGATAAGCTCTTTCAATTTTGCATTATATTCCAAAGCGTTTTTCCAGTTCTTTCTAGGATCTAATAACATTGGATCAATATCAGGAAGTGCTTTAGGTATAGATAGCCTGAAACCAGGTAATAGACTATATTCAGCTTCATTCAGATGGCCATGCAGAATTGCATGTATAATTTTGCGCGTTATGGCAATGGGAAAGCGATAACCTTGTCCATAACTTCTTTGTGTCCAACCAGTATTAACTAAATATACTTGTGCTGCACTGTTGGATAACCGTTGCTTGAGAAGTGATGCATATACTTCGGGTGGTCTAGGAAAAAAAGGAGCGCCAAAGCAAGTACTAAATGTTGCTTTAATGGTTTCTACTTGATCAACTTCAGTACTACCTACCAGAGCGGTATAACCACTTACAAAGTAATACGTAGCCTGCTCCTGTGTTAAACGAGCAACTGGCGGTAAAACTCCGTACAGATCACAAGTAAGAAATATAATGACGGAAGGATGTCTGTCTATTCGTTGTTTATATATCCGTTGTTTTACAAAATCAATCGGATAAGCTACTCGTGTGTTTTGTGTTATACTCGCATTGTCATAACTAGGTTCTAAAGTTATTGGGTCTATGATCACATTTTCCATCACTGCTCCATAACGAATGGCTTCCCAAATAACGGGATCACTTTCTGGTGACAGATCTATGCATTTGGCATAACAGCCTCCTTCAAAGTTAAAAATGGCTTCTTCACTCCATCCATGTTCATCGTCGCCAATCAGATAGCGTTTAGGATCTGCTGATAAAGTTGTTTTTCCAGTGCCAGATAATCCAAAAAACAAGGCGATATCACCCTGTTTACTCACATTAGCTGAGCAGTGCATGGGTAGAACGTTTTGTGGAGGTAATAAATAATTTAAAACTGAAAATATGGCTTTTTTAATTTCACCAGCATAATGATGTCCACATAACAACACTTTACGTTCAGTAAGATGGATGATTAACGTTGCGTCACTATTTGTCTCATCATAAACAGGGTCAGTTCGCAGGCCAGGAGCACTCAGAATAGTCCATTCTTGTTTTTCATTTTCTTTACCATAAAAATCTTGAGGACGAATAAACAATTGACATGCAAATAGATTATGCCAAGCATACTCACTGATCATTTTAATGGGAAGATAATGTTTAGTGTCAGCGCAAACTTGTAAATTAGAAACAAATGTATCAACTGTGTCTAAATAGTCAAGCGTTTTATCCCATAATTTTTGAAAAACTTTTTCTTCTATTCCATGGTTAATGGTTCCCCAAGCAATCTCATTGGCTGTATCAGATGTTTTAACAAAAAATTTATCGTTCGGAGAACGACCTGTACGCTTTCCAGTGGTTATAGACAAAGTACCATTCGCAGCTAAGATACCCTCTCCACGTTGGATGGCTTGTTCAATAAGTTCATGAACAGATAAATCTAGGTACATACTTTTTCTAGAGGACATATAAACTTTATAATACTAAGAAAACCAAACTAAAACTTATTGTAGCGTTTAATCTGGTGACACATATACATCACCATTTTGTATCTAATTGTACAAATAAGTTTACCAAAGTTGGCAGCTTCAATTATATAACGCTCTATAAAATCCTATTAAGAAGGTACAATATACCTATCGTGTTCCATTACAAAGAGCGTACTTCAAAATAGATAGAAAAGCATGCCAGAAAGCTACTTTTCTATCCCTTGAATCATTCTAAAAGCAAGCATTACATGTACGTTAGCTTGACGAACTTCAATAGGTTACGAAAGACCTAATACCATATGAGTAAGTAATACTTAATAAGTAAATTCAGTATTAATTTATATTTAATAGCCAGTAGCTAATAAATTATTAGAATGGAAGATCATCCTTTTCCTCCATATTGGATGCACTAGAAGCAGACGAATCACTTACCTTATTTCCTCTTTCTAAACGCCATGCCTGTAAAGAATTAAAGTATTTAACTACTCCTTCTGGATTGGTCCATTTTCTTCCACGTAAATTGAAGTGTACAGTGACCTCGTCTCCTTCACTAAATTCATCTAATAGGTCGCATTTGTCTTGAATTAGCTCAAAAGAGACATATTCTGGATATTGTGGATTTTCTGTATGTTCTATAACAAAAAGTCTTTTTCTAAAAGAATCAGATACTTGTTGTGGTGCATTTATTTCAAATATTTTTCCAGTGATATTCATTATAATTTATATGTTTTATTTATTTAAACTACTTATAATCGCGTTAAACGTTAAGTAACCAACTAACGGTTTAAATACTCTTAGATGTCTTCTTGTCATACAATCTGATCCTTAAAATTACAACATACTATTCTAATTATTTTTGCATTTTGAAAAAATCAATGTAGCCAAAAACAATACGCCTGCTATGGTTACCATAGCAGCTGCCATAGAACTATTGGAAAACAGGCTAAGGTAATAGCCACCAATAGATGCTATTATGGCAAAAATTACATTGTAAAACAACAAATACTTTAGTGATTTTGTTACTAAATACATACTTGCTCCTGGTACAATTAAAAGCGAAACAACTAAAATTGCTCCTGCAACTTCAAAGGTGGCCACAGTCGTTAAAGATGTTATAGCCATTAAAGCATAGTGCCACAGCGTAGTATTTATGCCAATGCTTTTTGCAAATTGCGCATCAAAAGTACTAACAAATAAATATTTATATCCAAGTATAAAAAAAATCAAGTTAATGATTAAAACCGTTAATAAAATATAGAATGATTTAGGACCTAGATTCGTACCACCAACTGTCCTAAGGACATCTAGAGGGGCGGTGGCTAGTTCACCATAAAGGCTGCATTCAGGATCTAGATCTATCTTCCTACTAAAAAAAGAAATCAATATTACACCTACAGCAAATAGAAAAGTAAAATTTATACCAATAGCCGCATCTGCCTGTATTCTTATGTTTTTTTCTAGAAATGCTATCAGAAAGGTAACCAGAATACCAGTTATGCCAGCTCCAAAGACTAATATGGGAGAACTTTTAGATCCAGTTATAAGCAGTGCAAGTACAATACCTGGAAGTGTTGCATGTGCAATTGCGTCTCCCATCATTGCTATTTTTCGCAATACCAGATAGGTGCCAACCAAGGCACAGTTTATACTAGCAAGTGCTGCAATAATAATAGTCCAAATTGCTTCCATATGCCTATGACCTTGGTGGTAATATTTCTTTTTTTAATCCTAATGCTGAGCAAAGATCAGTCCAATTATAGATGTCTTGTACGCCTGTTTTCATATTTTTCAATCTATACTTATTCATTGCAAGTTCATCTTCTCCTAAGATAATGACAAAAGGGATCTTTTTTTTGTCTGCATAAGATAATTGTTTTTTTATTTTTGCATGCTCAGGATAGATTTCAACATTAAGCCCATGCGAACGTAATGTACCTAACAAGCTGATGAGCTGATGCTCTATTTGTTTACTTAGGTTTACTAATAATATCTCTGTTGTATACGCCGCCACTGAATCAAACAGGCCTTGATCTTCCATGACATCGTATATTCTATCTATTCCAAAAGAGCACCCTACGCCAAATAGCCCTGTTACGCCAAAAAGATCTCCAAGATTTGAATACCTACCCCCTCCACCTAAACTTCCAACTTCCGTATTTGCTACAGTAGTTTCTACCACAAATCCTGTATAATAAGCCAATCCTCTTGCCAAGGCTGGATCTATACAACATAGTTCACCATTCGGTAAACCAAGAGTATGGGCATATGCTAGTATCTGTTTCAATGCTACTATTGCTATGGATCCTTTTTCCGTATGGCCTATCGTTTTTTCTAGCTGTGCCAACAGTTGCGAATTATTTCCCTTAAACTGTAAAAGTTCATGAAGGTTCTGAATGGTTTCTGTGCTAAAATTCTCTTTTTGCAACATTATAGAAACCGCTTCCAATCCAATTTTTTCTATCTTGTCTACAAGTGTGCAAAATACTTTTTCTTGTTCACTCTGTTGTTCAACATCAGCAATGGCTGCAAGAATGCCTCTATGATTAATTTTAATTTGAAAATTTTGTATCTGTAATGTTGAAAACACATCATAGATTAATTTTAGGATTTCAGCCTCGCACAACAGAGATGTACTTCCAATAATATCCGCATCACATTGCAAAAACTCCCTATAACGACCTCTTTGAGGCCTGTCTGCACGCCAAACAGCTTGGGTTTGATGTCTTCTAAAAGGGAAGGTAATTTGATTTTGATTAGATGCAATATGACGGATTAAGGGAATCGTTAGGTCATACCTTAGTCCCTTATCACTAATAAGCGGTTTTACACTTTTGTAGTCTGTAGATTCAATTTCTGTTTCTGCTAAAAAATTTCCGGATTTAAGCACACTAAAAATTAACTGTTCCCCTTCTTCTCCATATTTTCCTGTAAGGGTAGTACGATTTTCTAGAGCAGGGGTTTCAAGTGGCTCAAATCCATAACGCATATAAATAGCACGGATCGTTGAAAGAATGTAATTGCGGCGGTACACTTGAAGCGCACTATAGTCACGCATACCTTTTACAATACTTGGCAATAGCGTCATTTATTTTTAATAAAGCGTAATAAAAAATATTTCAGTGCTAAACGACAAATAGATAAAGTTCCTATAGCACCATACAAAAAAATAGCAGCCTAAACTCCATTTTCATTTCGGTAAAATGGAGCACGATCCTATTGCAAGTATGTTAACGCCAATTTACGTTATCATCAGATTATTCACAATACTTTGATGGCTTTTACCTTGGAGAAATACATGGGGGCAAATACCAATTAGGTATTATAAATACTTCTTATGTGATTGTATAATTGAATATTTTTTTCGTAATTTTACCTAATCTTACATGACAGTTATGATGATGTTTGTTCACTAGTCTTTATCTTATAGTGGTAGTGGCATGGTGTTATCCTAGCTGTTTTTGTTAACGACATCTAACTATTAATGTAATAATTACTGATGTTTTTTTGACTATTCAATTATTCCTATTGTATACTTTGATATTTTTGCATTTACTTTACCTAATAAAATAACTCATTAAGATTTTGGACTATTATTATTGCTTGCTAAAAGCAAGTAGGAGAAATGTATATTTCATCATAAGCCTATTGTACATCATTACCATTAGTTGTAAACAGCAATCACTTGGAGTGCAACAAAACGCCCCTCCAATAAATTGGGATTCATTATATAATGCTATAGAGATAGATTCCGATTCTCCATTAGAGGAGCATGACATTACCGACCTTAATTGGCTTGTAAAAAGTGAAGAATATATAAAATTAATGGATCAATACTTATTAAAGCTACAGGCAGATTTTAAAAGCATTAAAGATAGTAATACAGCTATTCCTCTATATTGGTCGGTTTATTTTGGTTGTATAAATGAAACTAACAGGACTTTCGCATTTTTAATTAAAAGCTGTATATGGATTACGCCATAACTTTTC
>NZ_QWJI01000056.1 GCF_004354815.1 Cardinium endosymbiont of Culicoides punctatus | reverse complement strand
TCTCATGATATTTTTACACAAAAAATCATAAAATAAGCCAAAACCTGATTTTAAATATATTATTATTCAATATTTATTACATAATCTTACCTAATAGGTTATACTTCTGATTACATAGATTATATCGCAATTTTTTCATCTGATATTTCATAAATACTACAGGCCATCGGCCCAAAATACCTAATAATGCGACTACGAAATGCATCTATATTTAATACTTTGCGTATAGCAACGCCATCTATATTCATATCAAGTAAATGTATACCATGAAATAAACGATATATCCATTTCATAGTAGGTTTTTTAGTCTGTTTACCACTCTGTGTGGTTACTGTAGTATCTGTGGTTATTAACTGTTGTCTCAAAAAATACTGTGCAAAACTGTAAGTCATTAAACAAAGTGTCATTATCATCATAAGTGCATTAATACGTCCTGGTTTTTTGAGAAAAATAGAATCCACTTCAAAGGTGTTATCTTTTATAAACTTAAATCCAGCCTCTGTACCTGCCTGTTCTTTGTAAGTGGATAAAACCTCTTGATTGGGCAAGGATTGTATATCCCACTGATTAGTAGCTAATACAAAACGTCCTTTAGTTCTACTAGCTTGTGTAATAGATACTTCATTACGAGAAAAGACAGGAACTACTTGATAAACGGTAGCTAGGGGTTGGGTATCTTTGGAAGGACGTCCTTTACATTTATATTGATGAACCTGTTTAGTAGTATAGTCTATTTTATGATATTTAATAGTTTTAGATAGTTGTTTTACAGATTTATCTATATCTTTTTGGCAACCAAACTGTTCATAACTTAAACGCACTAACTGTTTTTGTAGATCTATACCTTCTTTCTTGATACGATGATTCAGCGTAATTATTTCTCGATCGTAAGCTTGTTGTGAATAAATTAAAAACCAACGTTGTTTAACTTTTTTATATGTCACTATAGTAGGATAGATCTGGTATCCTCCTTCTAGAGGTATCCATGGTATATCTGATCGATGTAAAAGTGTTTTACAATCTTGTATAGTAGAGGGAACTCGGGTAAGCCATAATAAATGGTCTCCTTGTTCAACACATTTGGGATAAAAGGATGCATCAGCAACATAAAGTAAATCAGGAACTTCTTTAAGTGCTTTACAAAATTGTTGTAATCGACTTGCAGCTGCATCTAAGGTTTTACTATCTGATGCATTACCAGAATGGGCTTCCATCCAAACAGGAAAATGGGCAGAACCTGTTGTGGCCAAGAGCAATGTCATTTGTTTAAGATCAAAGCGTTTATTTTTGGCGTAGCCATAAGTTGGAAATGGAACTTGTGCATCAGATGAAAGAGAGGAATCTAAATGATTATCATAATCTGTGCCATATACACTTAAGGTAGTAGTGTCTAAATGAACTGATTTGCCGATTAAATTATATTTTAAAGCAATAGATAACGCTATATGAGAAAATAACTTCTGGGGACCATACGCGAAAATAGCATCTAGAGCACGGCCTAAGGCATCATCATTAAAGTCTTCAGCTAAAAGACCGGGACCTAATAATTTATCTACTGGCTTGTTCGCTAAGAATTTAGGAAATAAGTATAGCCTATCATCTATAAAACCTAGTCCATTGAGTATCATAGCTAATACACGCTGACCATAAGTAGTTTTCGCGTTTTTGCTAAGAGGTAAACATTCGTCAATGAGTGATACCAAAGATAAGTTGTTTGCTGTCGCAGATACTAAACCTAAATGATCTAGAACTTTACTGCTTGCTTCCATATCAATACAAAATAAATTAATAATCAATCTAAAATTACATAATTATTTAATTAAAAAAAACTTTTTTTAGTGCGGAATGTCGGTTAGATAATACTGATAATCAAATTATATTAAATAAGTGCAAGGATATTCGTGTTGTTCAGATTAAACTAGCTGATAGATTGCATAATCTAAGAACTATAGCTGCACGAAAACTAGAAGACCAAAAAAGAATAGCAAAAGATACTATAGATTTTTACATTCCATGGTCCAAAAAAAATAATGCTTTAACCTGGTTATCAGAAATGGAAAATATATGTGAGCAAATATTACATACTAATCCTACATAAGATTAGGGTCTTTTGAACAGGACTTTCGAAAAGTAGTCAATAATTGATATTTTGTAACTCCCCAGGTACCTTTTTTAACTTTTATTTATGTTATATAATTGTTGTTTTTCTAATACCAGTTATGTGTTTATTGAAAATGAATAAAAAAAAGATTTCATCGTGCGCTTTATTTATTCTTAGTTGGTGCTTGTCATGATAAAGATGGCATAACAGTGTCTGTAGAAGAGCATTCAGGTAGTGGACGTCCGGATATAGTAATTAATGACCATAATCATAAAACCGTTTATATTTTAGAACTAAAAAAGAATGGAAGCGCTAATGAAGCATTGCAACAAATAGAAGATAGGAACTACGATAAAAAATATTATAAAGATTATAAAAGGGTGATCAATATGGGATTGAATTGCATTTTTGATGTGCAAACAACCAATAAAAATCCTAACCATCGCAATATAAATGCATCCTCTATAGTAGTAAAACGCAAAAAAAGTAATGATAGCTTAAGATTTTTACAAGAGGATAAGCAATATTTTGAACGTAAAGATGGAGATTTTGTATTATCCAATAAAACAATTACACGAAAAAGTAAAACAAGAAATAAAGGGGTATAAACACACCAATATTCCGCACAAAATTGATAATAAAATGGATAAAAAAGAAAGTGCTTTAGAATCATTTGAATATCATAATTCTTCAAATTACTTAATTAATTCAGAACAAGAATTTCAAACGGTTATAAAATTAAGTGCATTAAATATATCTGATTATTTTGAAGTATGTAGGCATATAGATTGTGAATCAGAAGATTATCTTCTACTTTATCCACATGAGAGGAATAGCAGTCGAGAAGAGCAATTACGGATGATCCATGATATAAATTTGTCTTTTATTACTGGTTTTATTGTTTATACTGATCAAGATATCCCAGTAGGATATATACTTGGTATGAGAAAGAAGCTTGAAAAAGTGAAACATGTCATGAATTTAGTAATAGCAATACGATCAAAATATTTTGGAAAAGGTTATGCTAACTTATTATTAAAATCATTGGAAAATGATGCACGGAATCAAGGAGTAGAAATTTTTCGACTTAGCGTCCTAAAAAACAATATTAGAGCCATTAATTTTTACAAAAAACATGGATTCCAAATAGATGGTACACTAACACACAATGTGAAAATTAGGAACTTGTTAATGTCAGAATGGTCTATGTATAAAACATTAGGTAATAATGATAAATTCTAGTAAGTTTTAATTGTGGGATGGGTATCCCTTAATAAGGTATTAATCTACAAGAATGATGAGGTCTTCTATATATTTATTAATCCGTTTCAGAACTTTCGCACAATAAGTAATAATGCTTATTCACATATCTTTTTTCTTTGTAATTTTAGTAATAAAATTTTAATTAGGTGTTATTGATATGCGAACCCGTAGCTTTTGGATTTTCTTTGTAGTAATATTAAGGTCATTTTTTATTGTAATACTTACTTTATTAGCTAATAAGGTTTTTGCTCAGGTAGATGAGAAAGCATTGGAAATTTTAGAAAAGACTTCTGCATATTATCAAGGATTAGAAAACTTTCGTGCTACCTATGATCTTGTTATTAAATATCCAGAAGAAGATATAACTCAATCCTCTAAATTGACCATTATAGTTCGAGGTCACCAGTATAGATTATCTTATGATCAAAAAGAAACTATAACGGATGGCGAAACCATCTGGGTATATGATAAAGAGATGAAAGAAGTTACGATTAGTGATTATGATAAAACCAATTATTCTCTGAATTTTGCTGATCTTTACAATCTTTATCAATATGGGTACCTTTTTTTTTATGTTCAAGAGCATGTCTTAAATAAAAGAAAAAATATCATTCGAGACGTTGTACAATTGATACCTTCTAGTGAGGATAGTGCTTTTAAAAGCATTACGCTTGAAATAGATCGTGCTTCTTTTCAGATTCATAAATGGGAAATAGTACAAAATGAAGAAATAAAGTATGTATGTACCATAAATAGTTTTGCTGCTAATATTCCATTATCTGATGACTATTTTAAGTTTGATATACATGTATGTAAAGACTTAGAGATAATAGATTTAAGAGAAAATGAAGAGGATATTTCTAGTCCTATTTTGGATGAATCATAGTGTTTTTTAAAACATCAATTTTTTATGGCTTGATATGTCTTTCGGATTTCATGGCCGCTTTATTGTTGTAATACCTTCCGGATTGGCCCGTGATTTAATAGCAACTCTATGATTTTTACATGACCACCATGCACTGCTTGAGCAAGTGGGGTACGTCCGTGCAGGTTTTTTTGTTCCAGATATATTATCTGGATGCTCTTATAGTCAACACCAACTACTTTGGGCTACTAGTGAAATGCTTCAGCTTTATATTTAAATCGAACGAGTAAAAACAAGCTTAATAAAACACGTTCAAATATTAAAGATAACCACACACCATTTATGCCCCAATTATATTTTATAACAAGAATATAACAAACCATTATCCCTACAAGTTGGGTAATAAAACTCAATACAAATGGTAAAGTTCTATCGTTCAAACCACGTAGTACACTAGTACCCCAATAACATAATCCGTAGAATAATTGAAAAAATGATAAATGTTTAATCAAATGTTTGATTAAGTAATCTACATCATAAGATGGCTTATAAAAGCGGATAATATAAGGACTAATAAATAACATCATAAATCCAATTAGTATAGAAATAGATAGAATCATCCAACATCCTGTAGTAACTATTTTTCTTACTAAGGAGCCATTGTTTTTACCATGTTGTTGAGCTACCAATATAGAACCAGATAGTCCTAAACCTACCGTAAAAATTGTAGTTAATTGACATATATTAAATAATATGGCATGTGCTGCTTGTGCTTCTACACTAGCCCAACTTGCCATTATTGTAATCAAAAACAAATATACTCCTTCAACACCAAACTGCAGCCCAACAGGCAAACCCATGCCTAATATTTTTTTAAAATATTTCCACGATATTTGGTGAATACTATATTTTACTGGATAGCCATTTGGTTGTACATAAGTCAAATAAAGCATGCCTACCACTGCAGTAAGTGTTTCTGAGAGTACAATAGCAATACCAGCTCCATTTAGTCCAAGCATAGGGAATCCACATGTACCATAAATCAATAAAAAATTGAATACAACATTTAGAATTAGTGTTAAAAATCCAAGAAATAATCCAATTTTCCCACAAGCAAGTCCTTCTAAATAACGTCTTATCATATTATTAATAGCTGAAGGAATAAGGGAAATAGATATAATCAGCAAATAAGGACGCCATAAAGCAACAACCTTAGCAAACTTGCTTATTTTTCCCATATAAAAAGATAGCCCAAACAAAAAAATAAGAAAAAGAAAAGCAAAAAATGTATTTAGCAACAATGCATGATTTAAGATATAGGTAACTTTTTTGTTGTTTTTCCTGCGATCTGAAAGTGCAATTAATGGAGAAACACTTACAGAAATACCAGAATTAACTCTCTTAAAAATATTAAACAATGTATTGGCAAACATAACAGAAGCAGCATGATGCATGTCAATCCTACTTACCATAATTGTGTTAACGGCTTCGAGTGCAAGAAAATTTAATGTACTGAAGATAATGGGGTAACTGCGAATGAGATATTCCCTAACTAAATTCCTATCGATATGAAAAAGAGATGACATACTAAAGATGTACCCAAAAAAGATAAATATACTGAAAGCTTAAAAAAAAGGTTTAGAAAATGTTTATGCCAACAAAAAGCGTAGTAACGTTATTAAATAACAATCAAATAGGAGATACATTATAGTAGCTTCACAGTAAAAACGAAAGGAAGAGAAAAAAACATATGCATAAGGACGTGATAAACAGTCTTCATTTATTTTAGAAACATTAATAAAAAATATACATATAATTAATAAAAAATATACATATAAAAGATTACATTAAAGAATATATATATATCAATATACAAATTTATTAAATAAAAACAATCATAAAAAGAAACTCCTCAGATGCTTTTTTAGGGTCTTGTTTGTTTTATTAAAAAATCATTGATTATTAAGCATAAATATTTTTTAAACCTTATACGGAACATAGAGGATATGGGGAGTTACAAATGATACCAGTTCATATGTGTAGCTAAAGAAAATTCAACTACACACGTGAACCGATACAGAATCATCTTTAAATAATTTTTTTCTTTTTGGTATAGAGCTATATTAGCCTCCTACACTAATTCGTTTGAATGCAGTAACTGTTAACGATGGTGCAATTTCCTGAAGAAACTGAGCTACTGTTAGCTTATTGTTTTTTACAAATGGTTGCTGCAATAGTGAATTTTCTTGGAAAAACTTAGTAAGCCTACCTTGGATAATTTTTTCTGTTTTATTTTCTGTAAGTCCTTCCTTCGTAACTTGCTCTTCAATAATGGCTCGTTCTCTTTCAATTAGAGCTGGATCTATCTGATCCTTATCAATTGTTATTGGATTCATGGCAGCTACTTGCATGGCAATGTCCCTACCTGAAGCTATAACTTGTTCACCTGTAGCCCCTTGTAATGCGACTAAGACCCCAAGGTTATTACCGGCGTGAATATAAGAAACAACACTATCTCCTTGTAATCTTTCATAAGTAGAGATAGCAATTTTTTCGCCTATAGTACCTATAGATGCAACAATAGCATCTTGAACAGTTCCATCACCTAATGGTAATGCATGTAATGCTTCTATAGAAATAGGCTTATGTGCTACTACAGCTTCTAATATTGTTTTTCCTAATTTCAAAAATGATTCATTTTTAGCCACAAAATCAGTTTCGCAATTCATAACTATTAAAAAAGCCTCTGTATGTTCTGCATTTACACTGGCAAAAACGCTTCCTTCACATGCATTGCGTTCAGCACGATTTGCAGATATTTCTTGCCCTTTTTTTCTGAGAAAAATAATTGCTTGTTCAAAATCACCCCCAGTTTCTGTCAGTGCTTTTTTGCAATCCATCATTCCTGCACCAGTTTTTTTTCTCAGTGCAGCTACGTCTTGTGCTGTAATAGCCATATATAAAAAATATTAAGTGTAATAAGAAACTTCTTTATGCCAATAGAGAAAAAACTATTTTTAGTTTAGGGAATATACCAAAACTATATTTGGTTATAGTAAACAACAAAAAGAAAATTTCAACGCTAATTTTCTCAATTAAAATAAAAACAGAAAAAATTAGCGCTAGAAATTAATTATCCCAGAACGATCCCTATCTACTGACTGCTTAACTTTCGTTAGAAGTTGGTGCTTCTTGCTGATTTTCAGTCGTTGTATTAGATAACTCACGCTCAGCAACTGTTGTTTGTGTCTTCTCAACTACTGCATTGGATGCAACATCAGAGGCGGTTGTTGCTTGAATCTGCTTAATTGCTGGATTGGATGCAATATTAGGAGCCATAGTTGTTTCTTTTGACTTATTTACAGAAGGTTTAAACCTAGTAGTCTTGTTCATCTTTGATGCTTCTGAAAAAGTTTTCTTTACTGCCACACCCTGCACAATTTTTACACCTTTCTTAGCGATAGTTTTAGACATACCGGCACCATTAACCTTTACCTCTTCAGTAGACTCTTGCTTAGACAGTGTTTCTGCTTTTTCTTTTTTATAAAGCTCAAGCCCTTCTTTGATTGCATGTGCCATATAATCCACTATAATATCAATGGAGCGGAAAGAGTCGTCATTTCCAGGAATGGAGTAATCAACTAGATCTGGATCTGTGTTGGTATCTGTAAGTGCAAAAACTGGAATGCCTAATTTACGAGCTTCTTGTATAGCAATATGTTCCTTATTGACATCTATTACAAATAAAGCAGATGGAAGCCTAGTAACATTAGCAAGTCCTTGTAATATTCTGTTCAACTTTTTTTGCTCTCGTGCAATAACCAATTGTTCTTTCTTTGCTAAATTTTTGTAAGCAGCTGAGTGTATGTTTTTTTCTATTACAGACATACGCTTTAGTAACTTTCTAATAGTTACAAAATTAGTAAGCGTACCACCAAGCCACCTTTCTGTGACATAAGGCATCGCTAAATCTTTTGCAACTTTTTCGACAACGACCTTAGCTTGTTTTTTAGTAGCCACAAATAAAATCTTTTTTCCAGTTCGTGCTATTGCATTTAATTGCAAAGCAACTTCTTGCATGGAAGTAATTGTTTGGTTTAAATCGATTATGTGGATACCATTCTGTTTCATAAAAATGAAAGGGGCCATCTTAGGATTCCACTTTCTGGTCAAATGTCCAAAATGGACACCAGCATCGAGCAGGGTTTTGTGTTCTAATTTTATCATTATGGATAATAGTAACTTAAAATAGGACTAACGTTTGGTGAACTGGAATCTCTTTCTTGCTTTTTTACGACCATATTTCTTTCGTTCTACTACTCTAGCATCTCTGGTAAGAAAACCTTCCTTCTTGAGAAGAGGTCTATTATTTTCTAGATCTAGCTTACAAAGAGCCCTAGCAACCCCTAAACGAATGGCTTCAGCTTGTCCACGTAGCCCCCCACCAGCAACATTAATATTTAGATCATACTTATCTAATATTTGCAATTTTTCTAGTGGTTGTTTAACGATTAAGCTAATTTCTTCTACTGGAAAGTAATCCAAAAGGGATCTTCGGTTAACTTTTATTTCTCCTGTTCCCTTAATAAGATAAACCCTAGCTATAGCGGTCTTTCTACGACCTACCGCATTGATTGTTTCCATCTGTTAGTATTTTAGCATTATGTGGACTGGTTTTTGAGCTGCATACTGGTGTACATCTCCCTCACAAACATGTAGGTTTTGAAACAATCTCCTTCCTAATCTATTTTTTGGCAACATGCCTTTTACCGCATGCTCTATAATGCGTTTGGGATTGGAAGTTTCAAGTTCCCTAGGGGTTGTTTTTTTGATGCCACCAGGATAACCTGAGTAAGTAACATAATTCTTTTTCACCCATTTATTACCTGATAAAGATATTTTTCCTGCATTAAGCACAATAACATGATCTCCACAGTCTACATGAGGTGTAAAATTTGGCTTGTGCTTTCCTCGAATCACGTAAGCAACCTGGCTAGCCAATCTACCCAGTGTTTGTGAAGAAGCATCAACAACCACCCATTGCTTGTCAACACTCTGCTTATTAGCATATTTTGTCTTATAACTTATATAATCCACACTTTTTTAAAAAAAACTGAACCAACAAAAAAATTTGAAAATCCTATAAAACAAGGAGACATCAAATATACTTTCTTATTATATTAAATGCAAATAGCGTTAAGATATATCTTTTCGAAAAAACGAATAACGCTATATCATTTCATTAACTTACAACTATTTCTGTTAAAGTACTTAAAGATAAGTATTTCCGAGCTAAATTTCTAATTTCTAAAGGTGTTATATTACGAACTTGATTATAAAATGCATTATAATAACTTTTATCCAATCCATGTAAGTATGCTGCTTGGAATTTTTGCATGATAGAAAAAGGATCATTAATGGTTTTTAAAAAACTGCCTAGTAAATAGTTTTTTACTTTTTGCAATTCTTCTTCTCCGACCAACTCATGCTGTAGTGTTTCTATCTCTTTATATATTTCTTGTATGGTTTCTTGTGTTACATTTTGAGCGACTTCTGTGGCAATACCTAAATAACCAGCTTCTTGTAAAGCATTAATACTAGAGTAAATACCATAACTATAACCCTTCTCTTCTCGTATGTTTCGCATGAGTCGAGAGCCAAAATAGCCTCCCAAAAGCTCATTTACAACAATCATAGGTAAAAAATCAGGATCTTTTTTAATCATCAATGGTTTGCCAATTACAATTGCAGACTGTAAACGTTGTCCATTAGTTAAGTGAACTTTATTCGCAGGATGTTTATAATGAACTTTTTTATTGTCTTGGTATCTTTTTTGTTGAGGCAATTGCTCTAAAAATTGTTGAATACGTTGTAATGCCGCTGGAGTAATTTGTCCACTTGCAAAAGCTGAACAGTCACAAAAGAAAGTATTTTTGTAATAGTCATCCAAATAGTCTATCTGAATATCAACAACGTTTTTTAAGGTCAAATGCCTCCCATAAGGATGTTCCGTAGTAAAAAGAGATTCAAAAAATTGCTTATAGGCAACTTTTCTATTTTTTTTATTTGCTACTTGAATAGTTTGAGCCTTTAATTCTTTTAGTAGTTTGAGTGACTTTTGAGGAAAGTTAGATTCTAATAGTATTTCTACCAATAGATCTAGCATGGGACTAAGATGTTTGTACAAAGTAGACAAGGACACGACACAAAAATCAGCTTGTGATCGTGTGCCAATCGTTGCACCATAATAGTCCATTATATTGGCAATGTCTTGTGTACTTTTATGCTTGGTACCTTCCAATAACATAGCGGAAGTAAAATAAGCTGTTCCTGGATACGTTTCGTAATAACTCCCAGACCTAAATACCAATTCTAGCTCTATAATTGGTTGGCTACCACCATTTAAAACATAAAGGGGGATTTGATTGCGAAGTGCATAAAATTCTGGCCAAGGAAAATCAATATCTTCTATTTCCTTGGATTTAGGTGGAATGGTTCTATCAAGCATAAAAAGAATTCATTTTTTTAGTGTGTAAAGTCGAAATCTGTTTTTCCTTTTGTAATTGCTGGATCTATTGTAATGAAAAAGTCTAAAGGCCATCTGGTTTGTATGGTATTTCGCAAAAAATCTTAATATCAATAATTTATATGATCATGGATATTATCCATGCAAGTAAAGATATATTAACTTTTTGCTTGGTCTTCCTCAACTATAGTTATTGGATGAAATGAGCGCATAACAATCAATAGACCAATAAATATAGCCACATCAGCTATGTTGAATACAGGAAGACAGTAGACTTCATAGCCACCCCATATGGGCATCCAATTAGGCATAACACCTGACCAAATATCGACATGAATCATATCTATTACCTGTCCATAAAACCAGTTGATTGGAGCATCAGAAGGTGTATTTCCTAAGCAAACACCATAGAAAATACTATCTATACTATTACCAATAGCACCTGCTAATACCGATACCCATCCCCAAATATAAATAGTAGGACCATGTTTTTTTAAAAAGCGAATGATATACCAAGCAATACCCGTGGAAGCAAGAATGCGTAGTATCGATAGAAATAATTTTCCATATTTTAGCCCTATTTGAATGCCAAAAGCCATACCAGGATTCAATGTATAGGTAAGTTTTAAAAAATTACCTAAAATATGGATTTGTCCACCAGGTCCCATTTCCATGTTGTGATAGACCCAAAGTTTAGATACCTGATCTAAAAGAATGATAAATAATAAGATGGAAAAGCATTTAAGGTACTGCTTCATAACAAAAATTTTATTTACAAGGAATAATTTAGCACTTCATATTTTTTTAGGCTCCATTACACAAAAACTTTTTGGAATTTATAAGTGTAAAACAATAACTAAAATATACAAAAGAGTACATATTATGTTTAATAATGAATAAAAAATATTTATTAATCTTCAGGCATCGAAACGAAAATATTGATATTCCAATACAAATAGAGGCGCTTCTCGTATAACGTATTAAACTAAATTTAAGTAAATTAAAACAAATTACCAAGAAATAAGACCGCTATCCTCTGGAAATAGGAGAGGTCTTTACACAAGTTCTTATAAACAAAAGGACAATGCTATGTGCATGAACAAATATACGTGATTTAGTTAAAGTTTTTTAGTAGAAGTAGCTGTTTTGGCTGTTTTCATTTCTTTTTGTAATGGTATACCTAATATAATATAAAAGCTGTATCCAAAGGCATGTTCATGTTCCTCTAGTCCAAAGCCAGGGATGTCAAATGGTAGGATATGAAGTTTATCTTCCATCTTTTTACCAAATTTATACCGTGCCGTACAGCCAATATACACTATGTTAATAACTCGTACCTTGCCTCCTGCTATAATTTCCCACCAATGAGCTATCCCTTTGCCTTTTAGATCGCTCAGAGACAGTGGTGCACTACATCTTTGTTTGCAATCTTCTTCTGGTTTGTGCTTGCATTGCAACTTATTACTCTTTAGTTGAAAATTAAAAAAGCTTCTTGCATAGCGCAAGCCTATAAAAAACTGATTATGGTCAAAGGTGGAAGATAAAAGGTTATAACCAAGTCCTACTCTAAAATAACGCCCATCTGTGTGCGAAAAAGAGCCTTTCTGCATTTGCTTATCATAGTGAATTGCTCCAAATCCATAATCTACATCCAATAAAATATTATTTAAATCAATAGATCCATTTATCTCATACATACTACCTGTCTTGTTGTACCAGCCAGTACAAGTTTTAGCAAAGTCAACGCCAAAATATAAAGCGGCAGGGAAAGTATTATTTTTTTGAACTTTATCATTTGCCATAATGTGGTCTATAGACATATGTAGTAAAATAAAACAAAATAGCAGTCTAGTAATATATGGTAACATGATTATCATTTAATTTTGTATTATCTTCTTTTATTGAGGGAACTCGATTTTCTATCTTAAACGTTTTAAAAATTGTTTTTTTATTTTTTTTACTAGAAAATTCGACATTTTTGATAATGTACTTTTGCTGAAGTCCCCCAGCATCTGGAGAGATTAAAGACACAATACATTCATAGGAAATGGTAATTTTTTGATAGTAAGCATCATTATATATGGTAAAACTGGTTTGATTGATAGTTGGCTTTAGGTAAATACTAAAAGGGTTTTCTAATGTAAAAGAACGATCATTTTTTTTTTTATCTTTTATTATATCACCATCTACTTGAAAATTTTCAAATTTCAATGATACACTACGTAAGCTCTCTAATTTGTCTGGAACAATATCGTCTTTTTTTTGTTCAAAAGTGATGTGTATTTGATCAGTATATCTACTTTCCCAACTTTTAAAATCCTTGCAGGATAGTAGGATAAATAAACATAATGGCATAATCTTTTTATAGATCTGTCTGTAAAAAGAGAGTCTTAAAGTAAATAAAAAAGCAAGCATGTAAAAAACTTTATAATGGTATGTTAAGCATTTTAATAGAATGCAACATTTTATTTAGTTAGCACTAGACAGATCCACATTATGTGTATGATCTTCTTCTTGTTTTTTAGTCAATGATTAGTCCTTTTATGAAGGATATATACGGCAAAAGCAACTATTACAAAACAAAGGATTGAAATTATAAAAAACCCCAAACAACTACTGTTTAGTATAGCATTCAACCAGTAAGCCAATCCTGAAAGTAAAAATCTTAATCCCAAACTGAATAATAAGAAAATAACAGCCACCAATGCGAAAATTGGTCCCATTTTTTTTATTTTTTCTCTCATAGTATCCTGAAATTCAGAGATAGATACAATAAGCTTCTCTCTTACTTTTTCTGCTATGTAGACACTACCAAACAGTTTGCACAGTAGTTTTATTATTCTATTCAACATCTTATTATTTTATATTAAAAAGTAAAAAAATAAATAAAAAAAGAGTTTAGTTTGCCTTATGGAAAAACCAAATTGATACACAAGGTATAAAATAGAAATGAGATCTAAAAATATTATAACTCCCGGTACCCTGTGTTCTGCATACAACAGATTTTTTTTATGGTTGATTTTTAATGAAATATAAAATTAGTGGTAAAAATTTTGGTAACATATTTTCCGATATGATAAAAATATTTCTATTTAACAATCAGTTGTTTTTGAAAAATTCAAAAAAAGTGCCTGGGGGAGTTATAAAAAAAACATTTTACACAATCTCTTCAAAAGCCTCACAACAATCACGCCAGATTACTTCTTTAGAGTCTTTTCACAGACGAGATCAAAATAATAAAAAGGCTTATGATGATCATATAATGGTATATCGTAGTGTTTACGCAATCTATCTTGCTCAGCTTGTTGATGCTGATGGCGTTTTATATTATGTTGTGCTTCTATAGATAAGGATAGAACATGATGCAACTTGAATGAAAATGGATATGGTTTTAATAATAAGGTATCATAGTAACTGCTACCAATACCACCTATCAAATTTGTGTACACGTCTAAATCATACTGTTGTTTAAAAAGCAGCATAAAATCTTTTTCATCTAATTTTCTCATAGTATTGAAAATCAATTCATTTATTCTTCCTTGAAGTGTGTGTTTTCCATCCTTATGGGGGTCAGGAAATGGATTGCGTAACAATTGATAGGCATCCTCTATGTAATATTCAGGATGCTCGTACAACATTCTGAAATCAAGCACCATCAATATATCCTTCAAGATCTATATAATGCTTATAGTACTTAGATTGATCGATAATATGCATGATGGTTTTAACAAACGGTATTGGCTTTTTCTCCCATTTAAAATTTGTACTCACCTGGTTATGTTGCCAATGTTCCCACATAGCACCTGTCCGAATCATTTCTATATTATTCTGAAATTCATCTGAGAAGTTATATTTTTTGATGGTATTAAAGAATCGCACTACATGTTCATCTTGATAATGCTTTACCATAGGATGGTCACCAGCTAAACAATAACCTAATGCCATCTGCAATAAAGAATCAGGAATCATGCTTTTACAATAAAGCTGATAGCAATCTTCTGCTAAAGACAAGTATGCGTCTAAATCCAGTTGCTCCATGCTATAGAGTGCGATTTTCTTATGTACTAAGGCTACCTTAGAATTGGCTAGTAACCTTTTTACATGTTTTTGATAGGTTTTTGGATAACGATAGATAACTGCAAAATCCTTTGAATGGAATAATGCAGTAGGATTCTCCCACATACCTACTTTTTCTGCAATTAAATGTACCTTTTCTTCAAAAGAAATATTTTGGGGCCATGTACAAGAACTTCCATTGTAGATCAGATAATAGTTACTCCATGTTTTTCTATAACACATACGAACACATGTTCCTACTGAAAAAGAAACTATACAGTAGAAAACAGACAGAAAATAACTCGATTTCATTAGTTTGCAACTATTTACATATGTATCCTTATAATGGACGAATGGTTTATTTTCAGTACTTTTGCAGTAAATATTTGATCCATCTATAACAGACAAAGATAAATATATATAGGATAACCATAGCATCAGCATACCATCTGGCTGCTATATCTTCATGAAAGCAAAAAGATTTGTTCATCTCCTTATGGTATGAATGTATCATTTTTTCTTTTCCAGATTTTACATCTGCTATAGATAACTTAAACCTTACAGGAAGTTGCTGATTGGTAGTTATATCATTCAAAATGCGTTGTAGCATTGGATGCTTGTAATGGTATATAAAGTAGCTTCTACACCCGGTGTTACACGAAATAAGTATGTTCACTGATATGTCTCCTTTTAGGTAGGCTGTACAAAAAGCTTCTACCAGTCTAGCATAGTTTTCTGCTTTTAGATGAGTCATGGCATCACGCAAAATGCGATAATGGACCCGAGTGTATCTGCCTTGTTTGATATAAGCTAAAGCTTCTGCAAAATAGCAATCTGGATGGGTATAAATCTCAATAAAATTACTGTAAGACAATAGGACATCCTTATAGATAATGGGATCTGTTTGTTTTTGTTTCTGTTTTTCTTTAGCAATAATATCTTCAATCATTGCTTTGAGAGAAATAGGTGGTCGTAAAAACTCTTTTTCTGTTTCTAAATCAGAGTGATAATTATTTATACACATCTGTTTTAGATACTCTACCACGTGCCCTATTTTCTTATCCATTTGGATATACAATAGTATATTAGTCACTTTAGCGTCTTGAATATGGGTAATAATGGGATGTGTATGGGTGATAGGCTTGTTCCCCAACATAGTAGACAGCACATCTACTTCTAGATAACCGGTCCGGTAAAGTTCGTAGCTTTTTTCTAAAAAGGAGATATAATCTGTAAGAGGCAATTGTGACATAGCGTAAGCTACAATTATTTTTTGCCTTTGACTAAACCAACGACTATGCAAGACAGACCATATATGGGAATAGTAGTATTGAGGATGCTGGTAAATACCTATAAAATCTTTAGATTGGAATAGGCTATGAGGGGATGTACCATCTTTTATCTTGCAGTCAATAGCAATTATTTTTTCCGCAAAGGTAGCACGATCATATTTTTTGCATCCATTTCGACTGATCGCATGAGCAGACCACGGAAAGGTTGGAAGACTTATATCTAAACCTCCCAAACCTACTAAAAAAGAGCTAACAATCCATACAAAAAGCAAACGATAGTTCATGCGCTAATATTAGACCTGTTGCGTAAGTCCTCAGTACTATTAATTAAAAATTGACCATAGCTTTGTGTAGTAACTTTCATCGTTGAGTACAATAATTTGCAGTTAGTAACTATAACTACAAAAATATCAATTATTCACTACTTTGCGAAAGTCCTGCAGAATATAGGTTTTGAAATTGACGAATTAGTAATAATTGTTTCCTTTTCTATTGTATGGTAACTTTTTATTTAGTATAATATTGAAACACACTTAATCATTCTGCATGAAATGAGTATTTCATTAAGCAAAATTTTCTATAAAGTGTTGTTTTTGAAGTAATATTAAATAAGTTTAATACTGCCGGTTGATTTTGATTTAATTAATGAAAATCTAAAAATTTGGTGCGGAATGTGGGATAAAAGAAAATAACTTAAATATATATAGCAGGAAAATGCTATACATACTATACAAATACTTACCTATGGAAAAGCTAACCCCCAGAGTAGACATTGTCTTTAAAAAACTATTCGGCGTTGAAGAGAATAAAGACTTATTGATATCACTTATTAATTCTATTGTTAATGAAGAAGATCAAGTAGCAGACATTACCTTATTGAATCCTTATAATCATCGGAACTTTAGACAGGATAAGTTATCTATCTTAGATATTAAAGCAGAGAGCTGTACAGGAAAGCGGTTTAATATTGAAATACAGATTACCGATGCCAAAGACTACGATAAGCGCGCATTGTATTACTGGGCTAAATTGTATACGGAGCAATTAGAAATTTCTAGAAGCTATGATATTTTATCCAAAGCCATCGGTATCCATATACTTAACTTTACCAGTATTCCTAAATCAGATAAGTACCATAATATATTTCATATTAAGGAAACAGATAATAATATACATTACTTCAAAGACCTAGAATTACACACCATAGAGTTAAAGAAATTTATTAGTGACAAAGATTCAAAACTATCCGACATCGTCTCTAAAGTAAGTAGTGGATTAGACAGATGGGTTACCTTTTTATCCCGTCATGATTTATTAAACAAAGAGCATTTACCCTCTGCGTTAAATGACAGCAGTATAAAAAAAGCGTTAGACGTCTTAGACGTTATGAACTTTAATTCAGAAGAAAAAGAAGTTTATGAAGATCATTTAAAATGGATTCGCACAGAAGCCTTGGCTGTTAAAACAGCCGAAGAGAAAGGCGAAAAGATTGGATTAGAGAAAGGTAAAAAAGAAGAACGTTATACAACCGCCTTAAAGATGTTAGGATTGGGCATCAATATAGACACCATATCCATTGTTACCACCTTTTCAAGAAAAGAAATTATTTCTATTATGGAAGAAAATAACTTAAGTATACTGGACTGATTTTTTAAGACAAAATTTTTGTTAATTTTGCTTCCGATTTTTTTCGGTCTATTAGGCCGCATTTTTTAAATAATTAAGATATACATTCATCGGGTTTTGATAATTAATACTTGAATGGAATCTTTGATCCCACATTCCGCACCAAAAAATATGATTTTTTAATTATTTTTATAATTGATTAATAATAAATTATGGTATTTCTATTAAAAACTTTAGCAGTACGCCAGCTTATGTATTAATTTTTATAAAAATATTTCCATCTGATAATCAATTATGCTATTTAAAAAATATATTTATCCATATTTTTTATTATATTTATAATCATTTCAAAAAAAGGTGCGGAATGTGGGTTTGATAATTATAGTTACATAACTACCCAGGTACCCTGTGTTATGCACACAACAGCTGTTGTTTTTATAGTTGATTTGTAATGAAATATAAAATTCGTGGTAAAAATTTTGGTAGCATATTTTCTGATATGTTAAAATTGATAAAAATATTTCTATTTAACAATCAATTTTTTTAATTCAAAAAAGGCACCTGGGGAGTTACGAAACACCTAATCAAAACAATAAAAAGGCTTTTCTTGGTTGTATGTAGCAATGCCATATAGCTTTTGTTGATAGATTATTTCTGGTAAACATTCTTTGATATAGTAGGAAAAATCTCTTTGCATGGTATGAGGAAGATGGAGATATTGGTTTAAATTGGTAGATATGGGAAATGGTTTTAGACTTAATGTATCGTATTGATTATACACTATATTGTATTCACTCCAACAGGATAATAGTAAAGCTAAATATCTGTACTTAGCATGGTGTGCTTGATATAAAGCCATCACCAGATCTAAGAATTGATGTTCGTCTAGTTTGCGCATGGTATTGATCATCACATCATGATAGATCCAAAGGGGATGATATTTTGTTGTTTCATCTACTTCTAAAAAAATATTGGGTTGTTCTAGCCATAGATGTACAAAGTCTACCGTTTTTATATAATAGTCAGGGTGTTCGTAAAGCATCATAAATGCATCACTACGTAATAAACCTTCTGTACTAGCTGACCATCCAATAAAGGAGTCTTGTACAATTTGCTTTACGGTATCATGAAAAGGCAGTGGTCGTTTTTCCCATTTAAAATGGCTGAAAATCTGTTTTTTATTCCAATCTTTTAATAAAAAACCATTTAGAATAAGGCTTACATGCTGTATAAGTTTAGGAGTTGGATGTAAAATTTGTGCTAAGAGCTTTTGTACAGCTGGGGCCTTATGGTTTTGTACAATCGGGTGATCTCCACCTAAAGTATAACCCAAAGCAGTGATCAATAGATGATCAGGAATTTGTGCTTCATTATACAAATGTACGCAATGGGAAGCTAATGCTAAATAGTCAGAAAAAGGTAATTGTTCCATCGCATATAATACAATTGCCTTATGTTCCAGTAAGTTTGTATGATTTGCTAAAAAAGCATATGTATGAGACAGATAAGATCTGGGATAACGATACATAACGGAAAAATCTTTAGAAGCGAATAACACCTTTGGATCTGTAAATGGACCTGCCTTTAATGCTATAGATGTTATTTTTTCATTGAAAGAAACATTTTTTTTCCATACACAACCACTTCCATGTTTTAAGAGCTGTTGGTCTTCTATGCGGTAGTGGAATATTTTATTCGAAATACTAAAAATTATATCGGTTATCTCATATTCTATTGTATGTCTGGTACAACTTCCTACTTTCCAGAAACAAGTAATAAAAAATATAAAACGAATACATTTACGGATCACTAACATAAAAAATACACTTTTTTGCAACGTAATGAATTAAGATACATTTTCCATCATTCTATAAAAAAAGTAGGTCTATATTTTGAAGTATACCAAAATTCGCCTGCCAGTTGCTTATATGCTTTACCAGAAGCCACGTCTGCTATACATTTTTTAAAATAAATGGGGAGATGTGTATTTTGCCTTATTCTATGCAGGATAGCTTGTACTTCAGATTTTTTGTAATTGACTAGAAAATAACCGGGTCTCCAACTGATGTGTCTTGACCGTATATTCCATCGAATGGGACGTGTTATTTCGATAAGCATACGTGTGCTCATCTTCTTTTCTATATAGGCTTGTGCACATGCTTCTAAAAATAGGGCATAGTTTTGAGCAGAAAGGAGTTCCATCATATGTTGTACAATAAGATATTCCTTAGTAGTATGATCAGGTTCGCTTAAAAATGTCATCACTTCTTCTATACAGGACTTTCGCAAAACAGATAATTGTGTTTGCATTTTTAGACATGGACATGTTTTATAGTATTGATAATCAATAATATTAACATTTCTCTATTTTATAGACTAGTCTATAAACAGTGTTTTTAACTAAAAGTGCGAAAGTCCTGATTGCATTAAAGAGTGGTTATAACAAAATAGTTGAAATCTTAATAAATATTGATAAAGGTTCAAAACTAGAATATTCACTTAAAACAGGTAAAATAAAATTATTTAAAACTTTATTTAACCAAAGAGAAAAAAAAACTGTTTATGATGTTGAGAAAGAGGAAATGTCAGAAACATGTACTATTTGTTTAGATAAATTAAATAATTCTTCCGAATCTGAAACTGGTTCTGATAAAGATATACATGCAATCAAATTAAAATGTGGTCATCTATTTCATTTAGATTGTTTATTTAGTTGGATTAATGTTCGTAAGCCAGATACTACATGTCCATATTGTCGAAAAGCCATTAATTAATACAGGACTTTCTCATTTTTAACTAAAAGCTGTATATGGATTATGCCAGCACAAAATATTAATAGAAGCTTGGGTATATGTACATGCAAAATATGTACCTAACAGAAAGGGTGATTGTGCAACTATGTAATAAAATTCCCCAGTATACTATATCACCACCAGAAACAATCGATATACCTGGGGAGTTACAAAAAAACTAAAAAAATCACTAATTAATTTTAATACTACAATCCCATAATCATTTCGTATTTTTATATCGTAATTAAAAAAATATAACCTGATCTGTCTTCATGAAAGATAATGATCCTCTGTTACAAGTATCATTGATGTAGTCTTCTCTATTGCTGCCTACATAACTCATTAAGACATATCGAGCAGTAAAAAAACAAATGTTTTAAAAAATGTTTTAAAAAAAACAAAAATATTGATACGGTATTACTGTGTCTTATACTATCTTTATTTTCATGTAAAACAAATAAGCATGGCATGGGTCAAGTATATTCAGGCTATCAAAAATTCAGATGAAGATATGCAAATAGATAATAATACTAAAAGGCAGAAACTAGAATACACAGGAATTTTACCTATTGGTAAATCTAGCATTGAAGCTGTAATTAAGTCAGGATATTATGTAGATAAAACAAAACATGCTGAAACATTATTTAAAGAAGAAGCTACTGTGTTTCTCTCTCGTCCCCGTAGATTTGGTAAGTCTTTATTTGTTAGCACATTAGAAGAAATAGCTAAAGGAAATAAAGAGCTATTTCAAGATTGCTATATCTATAATTCTGGTTATGATTGGAAGAAATATCCGGTCATTAGAGTGGATTTTTCTAAGATGGATAAAAACAACTCAGAAATATTAAAAGAATCTATTCTAAATGAATTATATACTATTTCTAATTCATATGAAATAGAAATGGAAAAGCCTAATAAAAAGACTCTGCCTAACACTTATTTAAAAGATTTAATCAACAAACTAGTTTCAAACTATACAGAACTTAAAAAGACTAATTCAAGTTATGAACCTAAAGTAGTCGTCCTGATAGACGAATATGATGCTTCTTTTATTAATCAATCAGATCCAACTATAAAAGAAGAAAACCGTTTAATTGTACGAGAATTTTTAGGAGTTATTAAAAGTCTTACTTCTAATAACTTTATTAAACTAGAATTTGTCACAGGTGTTAGCGCTTACTGTTTTAAAGATTGTAAATCTGGTCCTAATAATCTAAAAGATATTACGCTTAGTCCAAGATATTCAAATATAGCTGGTTATAGGGAAAAAGAAGATTTATTACAAGAAGGTTCTCCTTATTATAAACGTATAAAAAAGTTAGCAGAGGAAAAAGAATTGGATCCAGAAACAATTGTATCATATATGCGTTCTAAATACAATGGATATAAATTTGCTACACCTAAAAATACCGTTGCAGTCTATAATCCATGGTCTACCTTAAGATTTTTAGAAGAGGGTATACTAAATAACTATTGGTATAATTCAGGAACGCCTACTTTTTTAACCAAAAGAGCTGATGATTCCTATTTTAACATAGATTTTAGAAATATTATTACTACAGAGTACAAATTAACCAGTCCTAAAGAAAATGAGTTAAGTATGATTGGTAAAATGTTCCAATCAGGTTATCTCACTATTGATAAGTATGAACCACCATTAAATCAAGGAGAACTTCCATCAGATACAAAACCCTTACTAGTAAAATTCCCTAATGATGAAGTAGAAGAATCTTTCTATAATTCTTTATCTGAAGAAATTGAGCAATCATTACAGAGTAAATTAAGAAAAGACGAATTTCTTATTCCAGAAAAAATAAACAAAACGCTATCCAATGTAGATATAGATACTTTTATTACAGTTATTAAATCTTTATTCTCAGGTATTCCTTTTAATTTGTCCCAACAAGACCAGAATAAGAATGAAGCCTATTACCATACGGTATTGCATGCTATATTAGAATGCTCAGACATGGATCCACAAAATGAAAATACTACTAATCAAGGTAAAATAGATATTGTTTTAAACTCTTTACCATATGTTACATATATTTTGGAGTTAAAACACAATGCAAGTGCAGATGTAGCTATGGATCAAATAGACAATAAATCTTATAAAGATAAATTCCTTACCAAGGGTAAAGGTATTGTGGCGATAGGTATCAACTTTGATAGTGCTAAAGCAAAGCGTAACCTTGTCCATCATAAGTACAAATTCTACGATGAATCAGGCAATGAAATACTAGATAAAGATGATTTTCTAGATTATATAAAGAATAAGAAAGTCCGTAGTAGAGCTACCAGAAGTCAATGATATTTCAATAAAACAAAAATATTGATACGGTATTGCTGTGTCTTATACTATCTTTATTTTCCTTACATGAAAATAAAGATAATATGGGGTCAAGTATATTCAGGCTATCAAAAATTTAGATGAAGATATGCAAATAGATAATAATACTAAAAGGCAGAAACTAGAATACACAGGAATTTTACCTATTGGTAAATCTAGCATTGAAGCTGTAATTAAATCAGGATATTATGTAGATAAAACAAAACATGCTGAAACGTTATTTAAAGAAGAAGCTACTGTGTTTCTCTCTCGTCCCCGTAGGTTTGGTAAGTCTTTATTTGTTAGCACATTAGAAGAAATAGCTAATGGAAATAAAGAGTTATTTCAAGATTGCTATATCTATAATAAAACTAACTACGATTGGAAAAAATATCCTGTCATTAGATTAGATTTTTCAAGATTAGTTAATGAAACACCTGAAAATCTAAAAGAATCAATTCAAAGATCTCTACAAAGAACAGCTATAAAATATGGCATAGAGGCAAAAATACTTGCTTCTAGGGAAGCATTAAAAAAAAATTCTTCTAAAAAAGAAAATGATTCTTTTCAAGAATATTGTATAGACTTAGTTGACAACTTAATAACCTTAGAAGGTTACGAACCTAAAGTAGTTGTACTGGTAGACGAATACGATGCTCCTTTTATTAACCAACCAAATCCAGTTATAAAAGAAGATAACCTTATAATTGTAAGAAATTTTCTAACCATTATTAAAAGCCTTTCTGGTGACAATAAAATTAAACTAGAATTTATCACAGGTGTTAGTGCTTATTCTTTTAAAGAATGTCAATCTGGTCCTAATAATCTAAAAGATATTACGCTTAGTCCAAGATATTCAAATATAGCTGGTTATAGAGAAAAAGAGGATTTATTACAGGAAGGCTCTCCTTATTATAAACGTATAAAAGAGTTAGCAGAGGAAAAAGAATTGGATCCAGAAACAATTGTATCATATATGCGTTCTAAATACAATGGATATAAATTTGCTACACCTAAAAATACCGTTGCAGTCTATAATCCATGGTCTACCTTAAGGTTTTTAGAAGAGGGTATACTAAACAACTATTGGTATAATTCAGGAACGCCGACTTTTTTAACTAAAAGAGTTGATGATTCCTATTTTGATATAGATTTTAGTCAAAGTATTATTACTACAGAGTACAAATTAACCAGTCCTAAAGAAAATGAGTTAAGTATGGTTGGTAAAATGTTCCAATCAGGGTATCTCACTATTGATAAGTATGAACCACCATTAAACCAAGGAGAACTTCCATCAGATACAAAACCCTTACTAGTAAAATTCCCTAATGATGAAGTAAGAGAATCTTTTAAAGACTCATTATATGAAGAACTCAATGAAACAGTAAAATCAAAAGGTAAAACTAGCGAAGATAACTTAATAAATGCTCTGGTAGCAGTAGATATAGATGGTTTTATGTCTACCCTTGAATCTTCTTTTTCAAGTATCCCCTATTTCTTCTTTTTACAAGAACAAAATAAAAATGAAGCTTTTTACCATTCAGTGCTTCATGCTTTTTTAAGAGGAGCTAAACTAAATCCAGAAAGTGAAAAATGTTCCAATTTAGGAAGGATAGATATTGTTATTAACTCGATACCAAATATTACTTATCTATTTGAATTAAAACATGGACAAGATGCTCATACTGCAATAGAACAGACTCAAAATACTAAGTATATCCAACAGTATATTCGTCAGAACAAGGATATTGTTGTTATAGGCATAAATTTTGATAGTGATAAGCGTAATTTTAATGATTATGAATGCAAATATTATGACTCAAAAGGAAATGAAATATTGGATAGAGATGCTTTCTTAGATTGTATAACTAAACGGAAGAATGGTAGTAATAGAAACACCAGAAGACACGCATAAAAGAGCAGTCCCATCAGTCCTTACTCTAATACAATTTTTAATCTATACAACCGACATTCCGCACTAAAAAACATAATCTTTTTAATGAAATTCGTAACTCCCCAGGTATCTTTACATTTATGCCATCATACCAATAAAATTCAAACCTGACTATTGATAAGCTGTTTGATACCCTGTTGTAAAGTAATAGATGGATGCCATCCTAATGTTTTTCGTAATTTTGTAGCATCTAAGGCATAACGCCTATCTTGTCCTACTCTCTCGGTAATAAAAGAAATAAAAGACTCATACTTTTTCTCTTTAAGAGGCTTCACATCATCCAATATATTGCAAATCATAGATGCCATTTCTAAATTTGTACGTTCCTCATTAGCGCCAATGTTATAACAACCACTTTGACCATTATGAAAGATGCAGTCCAATGCACTACAGTGATCTTCTACATGCAGCCAATCTCGTATGCTACTACCATTCCCATGTAGTAAAATGGGTTTTTGCTCTAGTGCATGCTTCAACACCATAGGAATAAGTTTTTCTGGATGTTGACGTGGTCCATAATTATTGGTTGCCCGTGTAATTACTGCATTGAGTTTATAGGTATTCATATAGGCATTTACCAAACATTCTCCAGCTGCTTTACTGCTACTATAAGGATTTCTTGGATTAAGTTGAGCATCTTCTGTCAATGGCATTACCTTGACATCTAACGATCCATATACTTCATCTGTAGAAACATACAAAAATCGCTTAAAAACAGGATCTATTTGCTCAGGTTTATTAATCCAATGCAAGTAAGCCGCATGCAATAATACACCCGTACCTTCTATGTTAGTCTTTACAAATAACAATGGATCACTAATAGATCTGTCAACATGTGATTCTGCAGCTAAATGAATTACTCCATCAAAATTGAATACTTCAAATAACTTTGAAACAAGAGCAAAATCAATAACATCTCCTTCTACAAAGTGATAGTTTTGGTTATGGCTTAACACTTGCAGAAAGCATTTGTCTACCGCATAGGTAAGCTTGTCTAGATTGACAATAAAGTACTGAGGATATTTCTTTAATAAAAAATGAATTAAATGAGAACCAATAAACCCAGCTCCTCCAGTTACCAATAGTTTCTGCATCATTAACTTTATAGCTGGCAAAATAAAACTATTAGGCACTTAACCTTAAAATACTTCTTAGAAGCGGAGCAGGAGGGATTCGAACCCCCGGTACCTTTTTTTCGGTACAACCGTTTTCGAGACGGATACTTTCAACCACTCAGACACTACTCCATACATAATATCCTAATATGCCCTGTGCATTTTTATGCAAAAAAAGAATTATTCTTTTCCGAATGCTGTTTTAGTAAATTCTATAATTTGATCTAATACAGAATCATTTGAAAGCATAGCTTTACCTTTTGGCACGCGGATACCTAAAATATAAGGGCTATGAAAAACACCTTTTACAAAAACTTTTTTAAAATTTTTTTTATTAGGTGCAATATTTAAAGCATGCTGGCTATAGAGCGGGACTTGCATATCATGGCTTGTATTAACATGGCCATCACCAACGATGAAAAAACTATACATATTATTTAATGCTTGAAAAGAATATTTATTAACATTGTTAGATAAAAGAGCACCAAAATCATTCTGTTCAGCCCCTATAAACAAGATAGGAAGCTCTTCATTAGCAAGCATTTTTTGCGTAGCGCACAAAAAGTCACTTCCAACTATTAGATCTTTTGCACCAGGGAACATGCATATGCCTTGATTTTTTGTTATTTCTAACATAAGCTTTTCTTCTAGTTGAGTAGCAGGACAACCTAGCTCAGTAGAAAGCGTACGTAAGTCAGTTAAAACATCATTTGTAAGATGCTTGGCCAACATTTTTCTATCTACTCTAGCACCTGGAGCCCCTTCCCATGGAGTCGCTAATGTGATTAACCCTTTTACATTTAAGAGGTTTTCATATTGCTTAAGAAAAGTATATGCACGGTTTCCTCCTTGGCTATGCCCTATTAAAAGAACGCATTTGTTTGTAACATCTCCCACTTTCTCTTTTAACTCCTCAAAGCAGGCTGTAGCTTGGTCTTTTATAGAAAGATTTAAGCTTTGTATGCCCTCAACACTAGTTAAGGCAACTATAGAGACAGAAGGAAACTTTTCTTCTAGTTCTTTTTGGATTTTTTTAAAAGAAGCTGCTTTATTGCAAAGCCCATGGAATAGAACAATAAGCTTGTTGTCCTTTATCGCATCTGATTCTGCTCTGGATGAAAAGGGTAGCAGTAATAATATGAAGAGAATAGGTCTACATAGGTGAAAAATATGTTTTATAGGCATCATAATAGACAAAGATAAAATAGATTTAAACATAAATATGACTTTTTAATATATGATTAAGAATACAAAAAACAAGAAAGAAATTACGCTACATATATACTTCTAGAAAATCACAGGCATAATGAGTAACAATAGATGCTCATGTTTACTTTGACCTTTAGGTAAAATGATAACAGCCTTATTGGGTTCCCAGAAAAGAAACTCTACTTCTTCATTGGTTATGCTAACCAACATTTCTAGCAAAAATTTTGCATTAAATCCTACTTCTATAGAATCACCTGTATACTCACAGATAAGTTGCTCTTGTGCTTCATTGGAAAAGTCAAAGTCTTCTGCCGAAATAGCTAACTCATTTTCCATGATAGTAAATTTCACTTGATGCGTTACCTTATTGGCATAAATAGCTGCACGTCGTAATGAGCTTACTAAAGCTGGTCTATTTATAGTAAGCCTACTTGTATGTTCTTTGGGTATCACATTTTCATAATCTGGATAACGCTCATCTACTAATCTAGCAACAATGCTAATATTGTCTATATCAAATTGAATCTTATATTGATCAAAAGTAATATCGACCATCTTGTCCCTATTACTTAGTAACCCATTTAAAAGTGTCAATACCTTTTTAGGTATAATAATTGGACTTTGAGTAGATGCTGCCAAATCTTCACGATTATATCGAACCAATCGATGTCCATTAGTAGCTACAAAGGTGGCCATGTTATGGCTCAATTCCATGTATACACCAGACATAGCAGGCTTAAGTTCATCATTACTTGTCGCAAACATAGTCTTTTGCAAGATGTTTTTCAATGTTTCTACTTCGACCTGTAAATGGATACCATCATTTAGTGAGGGGAGTTTGGGGAAGTCATTAGCACTTTCTCCTGCTAGCTTATAATGGCCATTATCCGATTCAATAGAAATGGCATAAGAATTTGGATTGATGGCTATTTTTATGATTTGTTCAGGTAAGTTCTTAACTGTATCCAGCAATATGCGGGCTGGTATAGCAATGCTTATCTGAGCATCGGATTTTATCTTTAAAGAAGCACTGATAGAGGTTTGTAGGTCAGATGCGGTAACTATTAAGCAGTCATGATCTATTTCAAAAAGATAGTCTTCTAAGATCGGAACAATTGGGTTACGGGTAATAACCCCACTAATAGCAGTTAGCTGTTGTGATAACAAAGCTGATGATACAGTGAACTCCATGTTTAATTTTTTTTACTTTTTATGTTTCCTATACATGTCATACTCATTTTAAACGAAGATACAATTTTAAAAAGTATAAATTTATATTAAAGACTCGTAAAAATAAAATGAATGGTGAAATGATCACTTATTTATATTTGATAACGGAACTATATAAACTACCTATTGTAAACCATAGAAATTTACAAACCAATATAAGAAAAAAAATAAAGGATAGTGGTAATAGCACTTTTAAATACTAGGCATCCGTGCCCTTTTTATGGTTTACGGAAATGTGTGTTTTAATACTTTCCACTATAGATTTTGCCGTTTGTAGAGGGGCCTCTTCTTTACCTAATATATTTCGGATATGGTGATATATGCTTAATTGTTGGTTGCATGTTTCATGTAAAACCATTGTTAAAGTTTTACGAAGATTTTGTGGAGTTAATTCATGCTGAATAAGCTCAGGAACCACTATTTTGCCTACTAGTAGATTTACCAAAGAAATACAATCTATGGTTGTAATACGTTTATATATGAAATGGGTCAAGGGACTCGTTTTGTACACTACTATCTGTGGTAGATTAAACAAGGCCGCTTCTAAGCTTGCGGTTCCAGAGGCAATAATGCCAACTTGAGCAGCTGCTAATAAATCATAGGTTTGGTCAAAAACGACTTTTATATTTGTTGCATTGAAGGTTTGATACAATCCCTTTGGAAGATGGCTTAATCCAGCTACAATCAATTGGTAAGATGTAAAGTGCGCTGCTCCAGCAGTTATGATTGGAAGTATACGTCTTACTTCATCTATTCTACTGCCTGGCAACAATGCTATAATAGGTCGTTGGTCTAATGCATTTTCTTTTTTGAACAATGGATTGATAATGTGACTGGACACTTTTTTAACAAGCGGATTTCCAACATAATAAGTATTTAGGAAACCATGTTCTCGATAATATGCTGCTTCAAATGGAAGTGTAGAAAATACTTTTTGTATATCTCTTTTTATGCGTTCTATTCTTTTTGCACCATGTGCCCAAATCTTAGGTGGAATATAATAATATATCTGAAAACCATTGTGTTGAGCAAACGATGCTAAACGCATATTAAAACCACTATAATCTATTAAAATAACCACATTGGGTCTATATTCGATCAGGCTTTGCTTGCAGTATTCTAGTAGTTTCCATAGTTTATAAAACTTTTTTAAAAAATCTAGTCCCATATAAGCCATTTCGGTAGCGTTTACCATGCAGGGCGCTCCCATAGCTTTTTGCATCAACGGACCTCCACAAGACCAAAAATGAGCTTGATGATCTATCTTTTTTATTTCTGTAATCAAATCAGCTCCATGTATATCTCCAGAATGTTCTCCAGTAACAATATAGTAACGCATTAATTTTGGAAATTAAGTTGATGTACAGAAACTAAGTTTACCCAGATTCCTAATTCTGTATATTACAGATTATAGGACATATTAATACCAAATGGACGTTGAGCTATGCAAAAATATATCAGCATTTGATGATGATTAAATTTTCTAATAATTCCAATATGACCATTTACCATATATCGTAATGCATAGTACTAGCCTGGATATGAAGTAAAAAATGAGTCTCCTCTATATGCTTTTCCATCATGTTTATGGTCTAGTCTAGTGGAACATTCAGGAATAGGGCATCGGCTTAATGCGGGTAAACGTATACTCATTCCAATTTGTAGTAAAAAACCACTTATTTTATGAGAAACAATAGGTGGATTAAACATGATTGCCTCTTCTTGTTCATCTATGATTTCTATATCTAAAATTTGATTACTCATACAATGGCCATAGGCAACACGGATACTCCAGTTAACGTAACGAGAAATTTGTTTTTCCCATGTAGCCCCGATATCAAAATTGAAAAAATACATCCAATTGTAGATTGTCCCGAATTCAGTATGTCTGAACATACATGGTGCTAAAGTGCTATCTAACAATAAAGCATAGGTATTACTTTCACATATTTTATAACCTAAAAGAAACAAAGGGGAACAGCTAAAATAATAAGATTTGGGTGGGGTATACATCAATGATTTATTTATATCAATTTTATCTTGGCTATTGCTGTTTATTAAGGTATCTCCATATAGTTCTCCGGTCATATTTTTTAAAAAAGAATATTTTATACCCGCACCAACACCAATCCTTAACTGTCGAAAATCCGTTGACAAAAAAAGCTGGGTAGAGATCGAAATACCTTTCCCTGTAAAATACAAAATCTGTTTATCATCAAATAAATTGTCAGAAACCTCTTTTAAACTTTCATTTGTATTAAAATAAATAGAAGGCGCATGATACCAACGTATACAGTATAATGTTTTATTATTATCTGGATTAATTGGAGTATTGAACTGTAACTCATTACTCTTTCCAGAAGGTTGCATGCCAGAGATGCCTACTTTGTATGTGTCTTGTTTTACAAAAAAACTTCCATGTAGTCGAACCCTACTCCAAAAAGGACCATTAGCCTCATAAGCATGCAATGGTAAAATAGAAGCTACTACAGACCATATGCAGAAAAATAATATTGAAAATAAATTCAATCGATTAATAATTAGATTGCTACTCAATGTGCTGAATGTTAATAGTACGTACATCTCCATTCCTGGACATACATATAATACAATATTATTTCACGAATTAAATATGTAAAAAACTAACCTGTAAAGTGGAAAAAATCCGATTAAGTAGGAGAACCATATCATTTTTCCAATGGGTTTATTTAAGTGTTTTGCAACTTTTTTCGTTGTGTTTCAATAACGCTATCCTCAATCTTTTCAAATAATAATTCTGGTAATTTCAATGGATCCCCAGGCTTTAACAGATTAGCCACATTAATATTATCCCATCCTATTTCTATTAAACCTAGCATATCTGCCATTTTATTACTGGTTTTGGGTAAAAAAGGCCTGATCAGTAATGTTACAGTAGCTATTAGTTGAAGGGTAACATTTAAAACAGATCCCGTTAATTCTTTGTTAAGTTTTATCAAATTCCATGGTGCCATTTCTGTTAAATACTTATTACCCAATGTGGCATAACTCATGCATAATTGCAATCCTTCTTTAAATTTAAACTGTTCTATAGCATTGCCGACTTCTACAAATGAAGCATTGAGTGTTTTAAATAGATTATGTTCATTTTGACTCGAGAAATTTCTAGGAGGAACCTTTCCATCAAAATAAAGATGTACGAGACTAAATGTTCTATTTACTAGATTACCTATATTGGCTACAAGTTCATTATTGTTTTTATCTTGAAAATCTTTCCAAGTAAAATCACTATCCTTATTTTCTGGTAAAATGGTACAGAGCACATAACGCAATACATCTTCTTTATCTTGAAAATCTTCTAAATATTCATGCAACCATACTGCATGATTTCTAGATGTAGAGAATTTTTGACCTTCTAAATTTAGAAATTCATTAGCAGGCACTTGTTTAGGAAGAATAAAACCCTCATGTGCCTTAAGCATAACGGGAAAAATTATGCAGTGAAAAACAATATTATCTTTTCCCAAAAAATGCACCAATGTGGTATTCGGATCTTTCCAAAAAGGTTCCCAGTCTACTTGTTTGGCCGCTGCCCACTCTTTGGTTGCGCTAATATAACCAATGGGTGCGTCAAACCAAACATAAAGTACCTTATCTTTACCTTCTGGTAATGGAACAGGAATACCCCAAGACAAATCACGTGTTACAGCTCGTGGTTGTAATCCTTGATCTAACCAACCTTTACACTGACCATATACATTGGTTTTAAATTCTTTATGTTCTTTTAAAATCCATTTTTTAAGCCATGTTTCATATTTATGCAAAGGCAAGTACCAATGTTCGGTTTTCTTGAGGATTGGTTTCGCTCCACTAATAGCTGACATGGGCTCAATAAGTTCTTCAGGGCTCAGTGTACTACCACAAACTTCACATTGATCTCCATAGGCATTCGGATTCGTACAATGGGGACAGGTTCCTTTGATATATCGATCAGATAAGAACTGATTATAAGTAGGATCATAGTATTGCTCTGTTTCATGCACTTCAAAAACACCTTTTTTGTGTAATTCTTTGAAAAAACTTGAAGCAGTTTCATAGTGCATGGAAGAAGTAGTTCTGGAAAAAATATCATAACTGATACCTAACCCTTCCAAAGCCTTTTTATTCAGTGCATGATACTTATTTACCACCTCTTGTGGAGTAGAGGATTCCTGTTGTGCCCGAACGGTTATGGGAACACCATGTTCATCTGAGCCACTAATAAAAACAACGGATTTTTTTTTTTGTCTTAAATAACGCGCATATATGTCAGCGGGAAGATGTGCTCCAGCAACATGGCCTAAATGAATAGGACCATTTGCATAAGGGAGCGCAGCAGTGATTGTATATCTTTTTTTAATATCCATTTGCATAATATAAATTTTCTTATTGTTTTTGCATAAGATAAACTCTTAATGCATCAATAGCTTTTTATAACAAATATATAAGACTTTTTGAGTTTTTCGCTACATATACAATAAAACCTCCACCAAACAAAGATGGCCCTTGTAATGCGTGTAACATAAAAAAAGAAGCAACGCTTCAGGTACACTATGTTCTGTATACAACATATATTATTTTATAACTGATTTACAATTAAATATAAAATGAACAGTAAAAAATTTGGTAGCACATTTCCTTAATGTCGGTTTTAAAAATTGTATATAGCATTTTGTAATAATGGAAGCTTTGCATCTTTTTCTGAAATGATGCTAGGAGTAGCATATTTTTCCCAAGGTATACGTAGTGTAGGGTCCTGAAAGTGGATACCCTGTTCTACATGTGGATGGTAATACATATCACATTTGTAACATACTACCGTATTATTTTCTAATGCTATAAAGCCATGGGCAAATCCTTTAGGGATAAAAAGTTGGTGTTGGTTTTCTGAAGAAAGAAAAAATCCCTGCCAATGGGCAAACGTCCCCATTGCTGTACGTAAGTCTACCACAACATCCCATATAGCACCATGTACTACATACACTAATTTTGCTTGTGCATAAGGTGTTAATTGGTAATGCAGGCCTCTTACAGTTCCTTTTTTAGATAAAGATCTATTTTCTTGTACAAAAGAAACATCCAAGCCAAATTCATAAAACCGATCTTTATGATAAGATTCTAGAAAATATCCTCTTGAATCGCGGTGGATGGTAGGTTGAATAAGTAGGAGATCTGAAAGATGTTGTTTTTCTAGTTTCATATAGTATATAAAATAAAAAAATACTAAAATAGTATCCATTCAGCTGTATGGCTTCTATAGCTGAGTATACAGTGAATGGATACGGATTAAACCAATATTAAAATGTAAAATTGGTAAAATTGGTAAAATTGGTAAAATTTACTAATTCATAAGATTATTTTACGCTCTTATTTGTCTTTTTTTTTCTTTCTCTTAAGGAGACGTTTAAAGAAACCTGGCTTGTTTTTCTCTTCCCCTTTTGCTGGTTTTATTTCATCATCCTTTTCATCACTTTGTACTGTTGAGTCATTTTTTTCTGGTTCTATTTCATCATCATCACTCTGTTGTACTGTTGAACCATTTTTTTCTGGTTCTATTTTGTTTTTTTTGATTGATCTAATATGATTTGTGTGTTTTAGTTCTATTTTATTACCATCATCTCCATTATTATTAGGTTCTATATTTTCTTGTATTATTGTTGTGTCACCTGAATGATTTGTATGAACAGAAGGAGCAGATGTCTTAGGAGTTGTTTGTTTATTACTATCGGTTGGTTCTTGAGTAGGTGGTTGGCTGAGTGGCCTTTGGTTAGCTGTTCCAGGATTGCATCCATATGGTGCTGCTATGACAGATAAAAGCATAAGAGCCATTAATTTTTGGTTAACGAATAACATAAAATTAAGAAAAATGAGTTTAAAAATTAAAATGCTACAATTAATAATTGTAAATTAAATCAATCAGATTTTCTCAAAAGAGTCAAATTGATTTATTATAGTAATAAACAGATTTTCCTATTTAGCTTTTAGTGACTCCATGAGCTAATAGGATTAGCTTTATGCCTTCTATAAGTTGTTTGGGAATAGTTGATATAATACATGTTTTTGTTTTTTGTTTTATTTAAGTCAGATTATTTGCTGCTATCAAATCCTATCAATATCTCCAATCAAGCCCAAGGGTCTTATTAAGGTAATTTTTTGTCAAATATTTACCATGTTTAATATTCCTTTCAATAGATATAGTAATAAAAAAATAGTCCGTATGCAAGTGGGCTCGATTGCATTTGTTTATGTGCGTAGCTGGATCTGTACGGTAGTACTAGGATGGGTTAATTTTGCTATATTTTTTTCTCAAAATGTCAGTTCAGGATTTAAAAAAATCTTTGGATGTATCATTATTCACATACTAACTGTTGCTCAAACTCAAGATTTACACGTTTATAGGCATGCCATCCCTTATAGGGGATAACCTGGCTATAAAAAAGTAGTAGCTTGTCAAGCTTTGGATGAATGTTTTGAGCTCTTCCAAGTTCTATACGATGATTTCCGATCTGGGTACCAAGTACGATTTTATCATGCTCATCTACCTCTAAACTGGTAACCTGGCGTGACAAAAATGGATGTTCATAAAGTGCATGCAATAGACCTAACAATTCCTTTTTACAAAATTGTTTCCCGTTTTTTTCAACAGCTATGTTTTGAAGGTTTCCACCTACAATCAATAACCGTAGCAATAGAAATTCCTTTATTACTATTAAATCACCATATTCATCAATGTATAAATGTGTATGATTAGGCTTAGATGTATCAATAATGCGAGCAATGAGATACTTGATTTCTACAATAATTTTTAAACGGCCAGACCAAGTTTTATAGATTAATACATCTTTTATAAGTGGCTGACTTTCTAATTGCTTTTTGATGCGATAGGAATTAATCTTATTCAGTGGAGTACCTATCAAAGGAATTTCATGTGTAGACTGTATCCAGTGCAATAGCACCTTTTCTGTTACAAACGACTTCTGATTGTTCTTTTTTATTTGTATATCAATGTTTTTACAGCATATAGATTGATATTGTTTATCTGCAATCAGTAGCGATAGACATAGGCACAAGGTTAAAAAAAAAGCAAGTATACTTTTTGCTATTTGAGCGATTTTCTCCATTTACTAACCATAGATAAATCAAATTTATTTGGTATTAATGACTTAGAAGCCTAACCTAAGAGGAACAACTAAAGAATATTAGCCAAACTATAAAAAGTATAGGTAATAAAATAGGTATGGAAAATCGGAATATATAATTCCCAAAAGAAGGCATTTTTATGCCTAGTTGTTCAGCAATAGATTTGACCATAAAGTTAGGACCATTACCAATGTAAGTCATAGCACCAAAAAAAACAGAAGCAATAGAGATAGCCTTAAGGCGGATGATGGAATGTAGATATATTCCTTCCCCTGCATAAGCTTGTACATCTGTTAATAGGGCAATATTAGCACCTTGTGAAGCCATGCTAGCAGCTGTAAAGTTTAAATAGGTAGGTGCATTATCCAAAATAGAAGAAAAAAATCCTGTTCCCCAGTATAATGTATTGGGCGTAATAAGTTGTTTTCCATATTCAGACTGCGCCAATGCACCAATGAGTTCAAGTGCTGGTATCATAGTACCAAAAATACCTATGAAAATAAGACAAACTTCATTTAGCGGTTCGAAGTTAAAATCATTCAATGCCAATACCTTCTTGTCTGCTGTATAAAAGGAAAGTAGTGCAACTGCCAGTATAATCAATTCACGCACAAAGGAAATATTATGGCCATGGTAGTCAATTGCAGGTACCCATGGTACAATCGTTGGATCTAGGAAGACCGCACCGATTATTATTGCTAGCCAAAACAAATTTTTACTCCCCTTTATAGATATAGTAGGTTTAGTAATGAGATGGGTCTGCTCTGATACAATCTCTTGCTGATTTTTTCTATCAAAGAAATAAAAAATCACTAAAAGCATAGAGATAGCTACAACCCAAGGTACAGCATTATGTACCAATGTCCATGTAAAAGGAACTCCCTTAATAAATCCCAAAAATAAGGGAGGGTCACCAATTGGCGTTAATGCTCCACCTACATTGCTGACTATAAAGATGAAAAAGATAACATGATAAACGCCGATACGATGCTTGTTTAGCCTTAAATAAGGACGGATAAAAAGCATAGAAGCTCCTGTAGTACCTATTAGGTTAGCAAATATAGCTCCTATAGCCAATAAAATACTATTTACCAATGGAGTGGCTTTTGTATGCACTGCAATTAATATACCCCCAGTTGTAACATATAAAGCAGTAATTAAAGACATAAATTGTATGTATTCTGCTGCTGCTTCTATTGGTTTAATCTTATTTCCTAGAAAATAGTAATAGTAAAATATAACAAAACCAGCTAAAAAAATGGATATTTTAGGGTAATGTTTGTGCCAAAAATGCGTAAAAAAGAGGGGGCCTGTGGCAATCATTAATAATAAAACAACAAAAGGTATGGCCAACCAAAGTGGGGGAAGCGTTATGGTAGCAACTAAATGGTTTGCCTGATCAATCGATGATTTTTCTGTAAGCGTAAGAGGGACTTCTTTATTAAGCATAGGATATGTAGCACCAATAGTATAACATTTGTGTACAATACAGTGATAAATTGACAACAATAGTGCACAAGTCTTTTTTAGATAAAAAAACATTAATGGCTGAAAATTAATAAGCATATAACCTCTTTTTAAGCTGATAACGGAATAAAATAGTCGTTAAAACACAAACAATATACTAACATTCTAGCTAAAAATCACTATATTGGCTAAGTGTCTTACATAAAGTGTTATGCTTTCCTGATTATAGATCAGGTCTTTTTTAAGATTTAGTGATTATTTGACTTGATATTATGATTGTCAAAACGAAAAAGTACAAAATACCAAGTACGCTGTATATGAGACTTGGGATACAAAATATTTTGCGTACCCAGTGGTGGATTTTTCCATTAATAATGCTTTTTATGAGTGGTACATTCTTCATAAGAACAATTTGGTTCATACTAGGTGCTATTATATTCTTTATTTTTTATCTGCTCTTTTGGGTCGTTCAATTTTATGGACTTATCCAACTGGAAGAGAATCGCCCTCTGTTTGACAGGGTAATGTATGAAATTAATAGCCAATATTTCATTATACAGTTAAATCCTAAACATGGCATGCCCATACCATGGGCAGATTTTATTAAGGCATATAAAAAAAAAGAATATTTCTTGTTAGTTTTGTCTAAAGTTCAATTTTTTTATATCCCATTCAAGATTCTTAATGGAGATAATGAAATAAAGTTTTTGACAACAATACTGCAACGCAAAGGATTGTTAACATAATTGTTTTTTATCCAGTGTAATTGAAATCATATTTACTGTTTTACTTTGGTAATTAATACAAAAGTAAAACAAAGGTATATGGTATAATGGGTTAAATTTTATTTTTTTACATGGCGATTATTGGAAATATAAGAACTAAAATAAGTAATACTTTTGTAGCCATAGCAATCTGTTGTTTGGTAGCTATACTACTTAGTAGTGATCTAGGACAGGTGATTGCCTATTTTTTTAATGCAAATCACAGTCTCAGCACTGGTACGGTAGGTGGAAAAAGCATTAGCTATGTTGACTATCAAGAGCTTTGTGATATACACTTTGCTAGAAACTTTAAAAGCCAGGGAAAGCAGCCAACGGAAGCAGAAATCATACGTTTCAAAGATCATATTTGGCGACAGCTTATTGAAGATATAATCTATAAAAAGGAATTAAAGAAAATTGGTATGGCAGTAGGTACTGATGAACTGGTTGATTTAGTTCAAGGAGAACATATTGATGCGAGTATTAGCGCTAGTCCTATTTTTCAAAACCCTGCAACGGGGTCTTTTGACAGACAAAAGTTGCTGGACTATTTAAGTCGCCTATCAGAAAATGGGCAAGTAGAATGGTGTCAGCACGAAAAAGATTTTGTAGCTAAAAGAGTAAAAGATAAACTCATTAAATTGATGCAAAAAAGTTGTTTTACTACTACCTTAGAAAAAGAAAAGATAGCGCAACGTGATAACATGTTTTGTAATGTAGATTATCTCTATATCCCTTTTAACTCAATTAGCAGCGAGTTAGTTGCTCCTACTAAGCAACAACTTCAGGAATATATGAATGCGCATAGAAACCACTATAAAGCTACTGAAAGTAAAACCATTAAATACATTACTTTTCCAGTTCATCCTGATGAAAAAGACCATGCTACATTTCAAAAAGAATTAAATGCCATTTTAGCTCAATTTTCTACTACGTCAGATCCATTTGTTTTTGCTAAAGAAAAAACAGACGGGAAGCTTCAAGACACTTATTTAACCTGTGCAACAGATGAGCTTCCTGATGCACTCGCAAAAATAAAGCATACGCTTCAAAAAGGAATGGTAGTAGGACCTATTAGGGATGAAGGACTATTTATTTTTTATAAAATTAATGAGATAAAAAGAATAGAGGATACTTGTAATTATGACATTGCTGTAATTCAAAAAAAATCTACGATCAGTGATGCTACACGTAATAAACTTTTTAGAAAAGTGAATCATTTTGTCTCACAAATAAAAAAAGTATCAGATTTTGATGAATTAGCTAAAAAAGAACATATAAGGATTCAAAAAGAAACAATTAGTCCATCTGACTCATCTATTGGTATATTTCCTGCTCGAGAAGTAGTATGTTGGCTGTATACTGCAGCTTCTATAGGAAAAATTTCTCCAGTATTTGATTTAGGTGATGCATATATGTTAGCTATGATGGTGAATCAGACAAAAGAAGGGGAGTTGTTACCGCTAGATGTAGTGTATAGTGAAGTATACTATAAAGTAGTAAATCAAGCAAAAGCCGAAATTATTATAGATAAAATTAAACAGATTAATGCAACTACCCTGCAAGATATAGCAGAAAGCTATGGAGAAAATTTAACCATACACTCTATAGATGCTTTACATTTTTCCAAAAAAAATGATATAAATGTTCAAAATGCTAAAGCTTTTATAGGAAAATGTTTTGGGCTAAAACCAGGATCTATAAGTGATCCAATTGTGGATAATGAAGGTGTTTTTATTGCTTGCGTAAAAGATATCCAGTTAGTAGAACAAGAAAAAGCATCAGAGGATCCATTCGATTCTATTACAAAAGGACAAATAGATCAAATCATGCAGAATTACTATATTGGGAAAGCTATGGAGGAGTTAACAAAGGTTACAGATGAGCGCTATAAGCACGGGTAAAATACTTGCAGTTGATCATTGGACGTCTTTTGAAATGAACTTAATCTTAGCTCTCCATGTATTATATATTCGTCAGAACTTTCACAAAGTAGTCCCTAATTGATATTTTTGTAAATTATAGTTATGGTTAGTACAAATTATTGTACTGCATCATGAAAGATACCACGAGATACACTTACTGTAACACATTTTTATGCATTTTTAACAAATATATTTTTTGAAAAAAATAAAAATGTTGCTTATATGAAAAAAATTACGTAATGTTGAAATGCACCTTAAATCGAAGTGCCTTAAGGCCAGGTAAAAGCTAAAGTTGTGTTCATTCCTTACTTAGTTTTTATTCCCCTTAATATACTTGATTGTTTATTTGTGCTTTTGTAGCATTTACAACTGCATATGTGAAATAAGATATAAGTAGTAATTTTACTTTTTTTGAGTATTTAAAATGTGTTTATCAAGGTTTTTTTATACGTTATGGGTTTTACTTACAATCTGTATACCCGTATTTGGCAAGCAGGTTTGTTTGACCAGCACTTCCTTTCAATGGATACGTGATCACAGCCACTTCCCAACGTTTGTCCATTTTTTTGTAACTCAGCCTCTACGAGCAGAAGTAATAGGCTACGAACAATTTAGGCAGCATTGTAGAGAGATACCATTTAAACCCTATAGCTTTGCTATGAAAAACTTGAAATTACCTACTCGCGATTGCCATGTAGGTCACTTAGATTATCATGAAGTTTTATATGGATTATCCACATTACGTCATATAGATGAAGTTACTAACCTAGTAGGCAGTATAATAGTAGATCCTACCCAACAGCCGATTTTAGAAAAAGACCTTCGTGACCTCTATGCACAATATGTATCCACTGCCTATGAAGCATCTACTCATGAGGTAGATTACATGGATAACTACCTTTCCTATGTAAATCAGTTTCTTCATAAGAATAAAGAAAAGCTAGATCAGTATTTAATGGACATGTGTAGATTCTACGGCACTAACACATTGCCTTTTAATACCATTAAAGTATATGCTTGTAGGCCGAGTTATACCAAAGAACCTGGCACTGGTGGAAGATCATTTGCTATCTATAATCATATATTTTTAGATACAAATAGGTTCCCCTGTTGCGATGATTGTAAACGAAGCCGCATAAGCACTGTGTTGCATGAAGTAGCTCATATCCTCTATCGGCAACAAGATGATAGCGTACAGTATGCTATAAATCGTGCGTTTAGAGCTTCTACTTCTCCTTATGCAGGGTTAGCACATCATTATTTTAATGAAGCATTGGCTACAGCCATACAAGGCTATTTTGAAGAAGTGGTAGACCATAAAACGAATGCCATTTTTACAGGATACAATAATCGTTACATACAAGAATTTGCCCATATCTTACTGCCTATGGTTAAAACCTATATGCAAAAAAAACGTTGTCTAGATGTAGCTTTTGTACAGAAGGCTATCCAATTGTTTGCTTCAACTTTTCCGAATAGTAAATATGAGTTACCGCTTTTTGGAAAAGGAGGTACTCCTGTGCTTATGTACAAAGAATTTGATGGAGACGAAATATTTAATATAAGTCATGTGGCACTACAATGCAATAGATTCCAGGTAGCATTATTAGATGATACTAAAGAAATAATGGAGGATATGCGAAGCACGGATCACTATGCCAGCAGTCCTATATTTTTTACATTGAAACCACAAGAGGTGCCCATGTTAGAAAATATGGTAAAAAAGAATCCCTATCTCAAACAGCTCTCAGCAGTACAACGTGCCTTTGTTGGGCAAGAACCCGGCGTTTATATAGTACGCACCAAAACAGGACGCCCATATCTATTCTTTGTAGCTGATAGTTTAAAAGATATTGAAACATTGTTTGAAAAATTAGAAAAAGAAGCTATTTCTGACAAAGAAAAATACTTACTGTAAAATCTAATAACCATATGATCAACTCTAAACACTTTAAATTATTATCATTCCTACTACTACTCTTCCTATGTCAGTCATG
>NZ_QWJI01000055.1 GCF_004354815.1 Cardinium endosymbiont of Culicoides punctatus | reverse complement strand
TTGCATAAATAGTTTTGTTTTTGGTCTTTATTAAGGCCATTTTTTACTACATTTAAGTCAGTCAGACATTGAGGACACTTTTCCATGATATATTGCTTTGAGAAAAATTAGCCGTTTTTTATCAAATATAGTGGAAAATCCTCAATGTCAGTCTTTTATCCCATCATATATTTGTACCACCACCATAAAAGGTTGTACCACACCAACCAAAATCCCTTTCTTTCAACGTTTCAATTAGCCTTGCAAAATTCTTGCGTGACGTTTGCATTGGAATATAGGTAGCTTGTGTTGAAGAAACCGCTACATCAACTGAAGAAGCTTTCCCTTCTTCGTTAGCAATAGGAACACTTAAGATCAGTCTACCTACTGTATCATGTTTATGTGTAGATACTGGAAAAACAGATCCTACATAAGCTTGTGTTATACATCTTCCTTTTGTATCTACTAAAGGCGTCTGAGTTTGTATAATCGCAGCAAGCTGATCTTGTGCAGCTTCTTGCCATTTCTGGATAAAAGCATCATCTGTATAAGCTAACCCACTGCTTGGAACCCAAGCTATAAAATCCGGCATGATAATAAGCGACCATATTTTATCCTTAGTTTGTGCTATTCTATAAATAGGTGTGCCTATGAAAACTGCTGAAGCCTGTAAGCGGTCAAAGGGATATCCATATCCTGGTATGATACTACGAAGGCAAATGTCTTGTGAAGGCAATATTCTAACAGCAAGATTTTGTATCGTAATAGCTCTGTGGACTGCATGGAAGATTGGTTTTTTAAGTTCGTGTAGGGGGATATTTGCCCTTATATCTTTTATCCATGTGCTCGTATAAGGTCTAAAATTCATTCCATACCACTTATCTTCTCCAGATTGATCATGGTTGCTGAATCTTAATAGTGCATTTTCTTGGCAAGATCCAATATCTTCTTGAAATATGCTTTCAACGTAATCTTTATCCCAAGGAGACGAACTACCATAAAGACGTTGCCATAACTTTTCCAGGTAACGTTTCTGTATTGCTGCATCCATCATAGGCTGGTCATATCCTTGCTGATTAGGATCAATCCAATGACTTGTTACTTGACTATAGCCTTCTATTGGGAAATGCCGAAATGGAGAGGAAAAAGAAATTGGCGTTTGCATAAAATCTTTGTTTTAGTGACTACTGTTGATAATATTAAGGAATATTCACTAGTATTCGATATGGATTTTTAATAAAAAAAGGTTTAGATTAATCAAGGATTACATAAAAAATATATTTTTATTTCATAATGTGTATTTTATCATACATTCTGCACCAAAAATGGAATTTGTTAATTTTTTTATATACGAAAAAATAAAAAAAAATCTAAAAATTTTTGTGCAAAATGTTAGCATTAAAACATTTTTTGCTACATTTGCATGTGTAAGGAATTGAGGCGACTGTTTCATAATATATTTCTTTAAGAAAAATCAAACCTTTTTTATTAGAAAATAGGAAAGAATCAATCACGTTTCTTTATCCTTAGTATTTATCTTTAATAGAATTATAATATTTAAGATTATATGCTTTTTTAGCATGGGGAATAATTAGATGCAAGTTTATGTTAAAATTAAAATTATTTATGAGAAATAATAAAAATATAGCTACACACATGGTAAGCGCTTTAGCTTTAGGATCAATTTTAAATATATGTGCTTGTAGTGGTAATTCAGGTAATACAGAAAATAATAGTACCTCAGGAAGTGGCAATAACATAGCACAGTCTAGTGGTAATACAAAAAATAATAGTACCTCAGGAAATAGTAATAACATAGCACAGTCTAAAGGAAATTTTTTGTTTTTTCTGGGTCATGAATCTGAGAATACACTTAATTTGTCTGGAAATGAAAAGTCATTTACTATTAAAACTCCTTGTACTTCAGAACAGGAAAGTGAATACCTTAAATATAGATTAGCTATCCGCAAAACAGTAGGAACTTGTACAATACGTAGCGGTTTCATATCAGCTGGTGAAGGTATTACCGAAGATTTAATTTTCAAGGTCAATGGAAAAACTGTTTTAAATCAAATTAAAGAAGGGAAAACATATGAGATAGAACCTTTAAGCTCAGAAGTGGAATATATCATTTCTATTACAGACAAAGAAGATAAAACTATAGGTGAACCCCTTAAAGTAATTTGGAAATAGTAAGAGTACTTTAATCGTTTCAATACGATTAAAGTACTAAATCGCCCGGGAACAGCTTTAGGCGATTTAAAAGGCTCATTGTATGAGGAAATAAACATTTTTTTCTCCTCGATCATTTTTGTAAATTGCTTGCCTATTTTGTGACAACAATTACTAAAAGTTTTTCTAAAAAAAGACCAATTATCAGTACAAAATCCCTCCATTACAACATTTAATTCTAATTCAGCTAGTTTTGTCGAATAGCATAAAAATTACATTGAGTCTTTCGTGCGCCACGATAGGCTCTAACAAGGGGGTGGTAGCCAACGCAAGGAGGCTGTCGCTCTACTCACTATAAAAATTCCATTTTTTAGTGCAGAATGTGCGTTTTACAGATATTTTCCATTATTTTTTCCACCTTCTATGAGACCAAAGCCATAATTCAGGGTTATTTAGAATATCTTCTTCCAGTTTTCTAGTATATAGCTCTGCAATTTCTTCGGTAGAGAAGCTATTTGGGTCTTCCACAAGAAGTACAGGAGTAGCTTGGTATACTCCCCTTGCTATTTTATGTATGCTAACATAAAAAATAGGTTGGTTGTATTTTTTTGCTAATTTTGCTGCAGTTAGCATGATAGCTGTAGGCTGAGATAAAAAGGTAGTCCAGTGGTTGTTTTTTTTATACTCTGGAGCTTGGTCTATTAACATAGCTATGGCCTGAGGGGTTTCTTTGTCCATAGCAAAATGCCTGATTAGAGAAGTATTTTTAATGACCTTTCGTTTGAACCGTGTTCTCAGGTTTATTACTAATCTATCTATCGATTTATTTTTTAATTCTTGATAAACAGAATATATAATATATGATGTTTGTAATGCAAGTGCGTTGGCTATCCATTCCCAATTTCCAAAGTGTCCAGAAACAAGTATAATGGATTTTCCTTGTTTGTAAAATGATTCCATGCTCTCTGTATGTTGAACAGAAACATGCTGAAGTAACGCATTAGGTGAGATGGTTAAAGCTTTGATGTGCTCAAAGAGTAGATCACATAAATGACTATAAAAATCCTTTGCTATTTGGATTCGTTCTGGAATAGTCTTTGTTGTAAAAGTATTACTTAGATTTTGCTCGACTATTTTCTTTCTATAAGCTACTATATGGTATAAAATCATAAAGCAGATGTCTGAAAAAAAATATAATACCCTCATTGGTAATAAAGAGAGTAGGTAAAATACAATCCATGAAAAATGCATGTTCGTAACCTAGTCGTGGTTTAAATTATATGATACTATAAGTCAAAATTATATTGCAAGAGGCTTCAGTTAACCTAGGCAACTACCTCATTTATAATATTCACCTCTGACACTAAAACTATATTAAACATATTGGCTACTTTATCTTTGATAAGATTTGCTAAATTGACAATTTCTTTACCAGTAGCTTCTCCATAGTTAACCAGTATAAGGGCATGTGACTTATGAACGCCTACATTACCTTTCCGATAACCTTTAAATCCAGCCTCTTCTATAAGCCAAGCAGCTGAAATTTTTTTAATAAGCTCGTTATCCGTTCTAAACGAAACTATTTTTGGATATTTTTTCTTGAGTAGATTATATTGTTCTATAGAAATTAATGGATTTTTAAAAAAACTACCCGCATTACCTAAAACAGCAGGATCAGGTAATTTCCTTTTTCTAATCATAATAATTGCATCACTGATCGATTTAAATGAGGGCTTATCTACCCCCATTGTTTCCAATGTTTCTAGGATATCCATATACTCTAGGGAAAACCTCTTCTCCCTGTGTAACTTTACAACAATTCCTGTGATCAAATACTGATTATAAAATTTTGTTTTAAAAGCACTGGTTCTATAACCAAATTCACAATCATATGGAGAAAAAAACCTTTTTTTTCCAGTAGCTAATTCAATGGCTTCAACTGTATAAATGATATCTTTCAGTTCTACACCATAAGCTCCTATATTTTGTAATGGTGCTCCTCCTACTGTTCCTGGAATCAGTGACAAATTTTCTATACCACCATAACCCCTATTTACACAAAATAGAACCAAATCATGCCAATTTACACCTGCAGCTGCCTTTACCAGTATACCATGTATTGTTTCTTTTAATACTTCAATACCTGTTAATTTTACCTGAATAATATAACCAGGAAAATTCCCGGTAAATAATGTATTTGTTCCTCCACCTAAAATATAGAAATGTGTTTTAGGCAAATCCAAGACTTTACACAAATGCGCTATTTCTCCAAATGTATTCAATGAAATATAATGGCTTGCTAAGGATGCTACACCTAAACTATTAAGTTTTTGTAAAGAATAGTCTTTAATAATATGCATGAAAATGTTCTCTACAATAAGAATTTTTAATCTTTTCTTAACAAAAGAAGTAAATGAAGCTCACATTTTTTACTATAAAGAGCTTAATAGTAAAATTATATTTTCGTATATTGCACCAACAAACAGAGTCCTTTGTTATAGTGTACTACACTATATGTTAGTTGATTAAGCCATTAACGAAATTAATGATTAATTTAATCAAATAAGAAGAAATAAGGCAGCTAAATGTTTTCTGTAAATTTATTACGTTATAGTAAACATGAAATTGTAGCAACTTAAATTAAATCATTTGATTTTCAGTGTTTTGGTATATTTTATTGCGTTGCAAAAAAACCAAAGGGAATACTGAATCATTGATGGTTGTTCACTGGCAGGTAAAAAATGGACTCGTCTGTATAACTTTCGTTTACAAATTGTTTATTAAAGTTGAAGTTGTATTTTTTTAATCTTTAAACAAACCACGGCAAGGTAGCTTTGAAATAGGAATCTGCTTCAAATTTTAGCTGCTTTTACGTAAAATGTAAAAATCAATATCTCACCCTATGAGTGAAACAGAAAAAGTTTTTAACTGGGATCAATATAATAATTCCGGAAACCAATTAGCCGGTACGTACACAGATCAAGAGAGGCAAGAACTGGAAGAAATATATAGAGCCACATTACAAGATATTAACCGATATGAAATCGTAGAAGGCTCTGTAATTAGTGTAACCCCAAGAGATGTCATCGTTAGTATTGGCTATAAATCTGATGGTTTAATTTCTGCTTCCGAATTTAGGGATCTCCCTGATTTAAAAGCAGGTGATGCAATAGAAGTATATATTGAGGACACAGAAGATACTAAAGGGCAACTAGTTCTATCTCGTAAAAAGGCTAAGCTAGTAAGGGGATGGGAAAAAATACAACATGCTTTAGAACATGGAGAGGTCTTAGAAGGTCTTGTTAGACGTAGAACGAAAGGTGGTTTAATTGTAGAGGTTTGTGATATTGAAACGTTCCTACCTGGTTCACAAATTGATATTAAACCTGTTTTAGACTTTGACATTTTCGTAGATAAAATGATTGACGTTGCCGTTATCAAAATAAATCATGCAAATGATAACGTAGTTGTCTCTCATAAAGCATTAATTGAGAAAAAACTTGAAGGACAAAGACTTGAGATTATGAATAGCCTTGAAAAAGGTCAAATTCTAGAAGGCTATGTCAAAAATATGACGAAATTCGGTGCTTTTATTAGTTTAGGAGGGGATATAGATGGATTGCTACATATCACAGATATTTCTTGGAGTAGAGTTAGCCATCCAGAAGATATATTTACTATTGGCCAAAAGGTTCGTGTAGTTGTCATTGGACTCAATGAAGACAAAAAACGGATTTCTTTAGGTATGAAGCAACTGGAAACACATCCATGGGATACACTACCAGAATCATTCCAAGTAGGATCTACTGTTAAAGGTAAGGTGACAAATATTGCTGACTATGGCATTTTCTTAGAAATTATGCCTGGTATTGAGGGCCTTGTACATATTTCTGAAATTTCATGGTCACAATACGCATATGACCTAAGTGAGCGGTATAAAACAGGAGATGAAGTAGAAGCTTCTGTACTGTTATTAGACCGTGATAATCACAAAATATCTCTCGGCATTAAGCAGCTAACTGGAGATCCATGGGAGCGTGACACCTTCTTATCCACCTATGCTATAGGTACTAAGCATGAAGGAATCATTCGAAATTTAACCCATTTTGGCGCATTTATAGAGCTAGAACCAGGTGTTGAAGGATTGCTGCATGTTTCTGGGCTTTCATGGACAAAAAGAATTGCCCATCCGTCTGATGTTCTAAAACTGGGTGAGAGGTTAGAAACAATAGTATTAGAAATTGAACGAGAAAATAGACGCCTTTCTTTAGGACTAAAACAACTAGAAGAAAATCCATGGGACATTTGTGAGGAAGTTTTCCAAGTAGGAACAACTCATAAAGGAACTGTTATCAAAAAGGTTCCAGGTCGTGGTGCTTTTGTCGAGCTAGCTCATGGAATGGAAGCTCAAATTCCACAGCAGCATTTTATAAAAGCAGATGGTACAGAACCAGTAATTGGAGAAGAATTAGAGCTTCAAATCATGAAAGTCGCTAAGGCAGATAAAAAAATAATTGTATCTCATCAAGCCAGTTTTAACCCAGAGATAGATACTAATAAAGGAAAAGAAAGTATAACGGGAGATGTAAAAACAGAACGCACACAGGTTACCACTAGAGGGACAACTAAAACTGTAAAAAAATCTACATTTGCGTCTGGTGCTAACAATGTACCAAAGCCAGTTTCTGGAGGATTTGAAGCTTTTGCTGATTTAAAAGAAAAAATAGAAATACAGCAAAAAACGAAGGAAGAAGAAACTGATTAAATAGTTCTTGTAGGTCACGTGGCCGAGCGGCTAGGCAGAGGTCTGCAAAACCTCGTACGGTGGTTCGAATCCACTCGTGACCTCTAAAAAACCATTAAGATACATATTAAATTCTGCTTTAATGTGAATTCTTGGTTTTATATTTGCCTGGGTGGCGGAATTGGTAGACGCGTTGGTCTCAAAAACCAATGATAGTGATATCGTGCCGGTTCGATCCCGGCTCCAGGTACTTATTTTATATAGCACAATTCATTTAACCTGTATTGTTTCTTTGTATCTATATAGCCATCTCTAATATAATAGGGATATTGTTTATTTGTTCATTATAATCCCTATGAGCCTGCCACCATGCCTCACATAACATCACGCGCAAATTAATTCTTTGTGTTCTTGATACACTCAAAAATCAACTTAAGTATTAGCAAATATCACCATGCCATCCTTATAATCAATTAAAATAGACCTATCTTTAGTAATATGCTCAGATAATAACTCCTTAGACAACTCATTAAGTATAGTGCGTTGTAGCAATCGTTTAAGTGGCCTTGCCCCAAATTGCAAACTATATCCCTCCTCGGCTAAATGATCTACAAGCGTATCATTTATAGTTATATTAATATGATTTGTTTGTAAATCTTCCGTAAGTTTTCGTATCTGAATACAAACAATTTCTTTAATCACTTTCTTGGAAAGAGGATTAAACATAACAATTTCATCTACCCGATTTAAAAACTCTGGACTCATTTTACTCTGTAGCACTTGCAGAACGTCTTGCTTTGTTTTTTCGAGTAGAGCATCCGTAGGAATCTCTGCAACATGAGCAAACCTGCTTTGAATAAGATGTGCACCAGCATTACTCGTCATGATAATAATCGTATTCTTAAAACTTGCTGTTCTACCTTTATTGTCTGTTAGTCTACCATCATCTAACACTTGCAACAAGATATTAAATACATCTGAATGGGCTTTTTCTATTTCATCTAATAATACAACTGAATAAGGTTTTCTACGAACAGCCTCTGTTAGTTGTCCACCTTCCTCGTACCCCACATAGCCAGGAGGTGCACCGACAAGTCTACTAACAGCGTGTTTTTCCTGATATTCAGACATGTCTATTCGAATCAAAGCATGTTCATCATTAAATAGAAATTGAGCCAATACTTTGGCTAACTCTGTTTTACCAACTCCAGTAGTACCTAAAAAAATAAAAGAACCAATAGGTTTACGGGGGTCTTGTAATTCAGCACGACTTCTGCGAACAGCATCCGCAATGGCTTTAATAGCTTCTTCTTGTCCTGCTACACGTTGGGAAAGGAAATCTTCTAAATGCAATAGTTTTTCTCGTTCGTTTTGGAGCATTTTAGAAACAGGTATACCTGTCCAGCTGGCTACAATTGTAGCAATATCTTCTTCGTTAACTTCTTCTTTAAATAAAGGACTAGAATCTCGAAGATTTTCTACTTGTAATTGCAGTTCTTTGAGTTTTTTTTCTGCTTCTGAAAGCCTTCCATATCGGATTTCTGCAACTTTACCATAATCAAAATTACGTTCAGCTTGCTCAGCATCTAGACGTAATTGTTCAATATATTTCTTTTGTATACCTATTCCCTGAACAATGGATCTATCATGCTCCCATTTTGCCTTTAATGCATTCTTTTTTTCATTAAGATCAGCAAGCATTTTAGATAGCTCTGCAAGTTTTGTTTCATCTTTATCTCTACGAATAGCTTCCCTTTCAATCTCTAGCTGAGTAATTTTACGTTGTAATTGATCTAAATCAACGGGAATGGCATCCAGCACAATTCTTTGTTTAGCAGCAGCCTCATCCATTAAGTCAATTGCCTTATCAGGCAAAAAACGTTCTGGGAGATAACGACTAGAAAGCTGAACCGCTGCAATAACTGCACTGTCTTTAATACGTACGCCGTGATGGAGCTCATACTTTTCTTTGATACCACGCAAAATAGAAATGGCATCCTCTTGGGTTGGTTCATCAATAGTTACAACCTGGAATCTCCTCTCCAATGCCTTATCTTTTTCTATATATCTCTGATACTCCTTTAGCGTAGTAGCTCCAATAGCATGTAATTCTCCACGCGCCAGAGCCGGTTTAAGTAGATTGGCAGCATCCATAGCCCCTTCTCCAGAAGCACCTGCACCGATTAGGGTATGTATTTCATCAATAAATAGAATAAACTCACCATTAGAGTCTATTACTTCTTTGATCACTGCCTTGAGTCGTTCTTCGAATTCTCCTTTATACTTAGCACCAGCAATAAGAAGCCCTAAATCTAATGCAAAAACGGTTTTAGATTTAATACTTTCTGGAACATCCCCGGCTACAATTCTTTGGGCTAATCCTTCTACTATTGCTGTTTTGCCTACACCAGGCTCCCCAATAAGTAAAGGGTTATTTTTAGTTCTGCGTGAAATAATTTGCAAGGTTCTACGAGATTCTTCATCACGACCAATAACAGGATCTACTTTTCCCTCTTTTACTAATTTATTCAAGTTTTTAGCATAACGTTCTAGAGATCTATAGGTAGACTCCGCACTAGCATCAGATACTTTGTGGCTTCCTCGTAATTTTTGAAGCGTTTGTAACAAAGGTTGCTCTTTGATGCCATATTTCTGCATCAACTCTGCTGCCTTATCTTTTCCTATACAAAGACCTAAGAGCAAATGATCTACAGCAATAAAATCATCACCTAATTTTTTTTGAAAGCGTTCTGCTTCATACAATGTGGTATGTATACCAGAAGAAAAATAGGGCTGTTGTCCAGATGCTTTGGGATAGGTTTGAATAAGTTTTTCTAAATCCTGCTCTAAACGTGTTAAAGGAATTTGCAGTTGCTCGATAATAAATGAAACATGTGTCTCATTATTGTCTAATATAGCTTTGAGCAAGTGACCATTTTCAATGGAAAGCTGTTGACTTTCTTGTGCAACTTGTATGGCTTGTTGAATAGCTTCTTGTGCCTTAATAGTATATTTTCCAAAATCCATAGCAATAGCATTTATTATTAAATGTGTTACGTTTTAACCGGACAAATCTAATATTTTTTAATAAAAAAGGAAATACTTTAACCATTTATCTAAATGAATAATGATTATTTAGTAAATAAATCAATGGTATATGGAACCCCTAAATGTTTATAAGAGGCTTCTGTTGCAACCCTTCCACGTGGCGTACGTTTGATATAGCCCTCTTGAATAAGGAATGGCTCATATACTTCCTCTATGGTTTCTGCTTCTTCGGAACAAGCTGTTGCAATCGTTGTAAGACCTACAGGACCTCCTTTAAATTTTTCTATAATAGTTGTAAGAATACGTTTGTCCATTTCATCAAGGCCATGCTCATCTACATTTAAAGCGGTTAAGCTCAGTGTAACAATATCTTTGGTAATGGTTCCGTCTCCTTTAACTTGAGCAAAATCTCTTGTTCGTTTAAGCAAGTTATTTGCAATACGAGGTGTACCCCTACTACGTCTTGCAATCTCATAAGCAGCTGCGTCGTCAATTGGCGTATCAAATATGGTACTGGCTCTTTGTACTATTTTAGTCAGTAATGCTGCATTGTAATAATCTAATCGAGCATTAATGCCAAAACGAGCACGCAATGGTGCAGTAAGTAATCCTGAACGTGTAGTAGCACCAATCAATGTAAAAGGATTCAGTGCCAATTGTATACTACGTGCATTAGGTCCAGCATCTAGCATAATATCTATTTTAAAATCTTCCATAGCTGTATAAAGATATTCCTCTACGATAGGATTTAGACGGTGTATTTCATCTATAAAAAGTATGTTATAAGGCTCTAAGCTGGTTAACAGACCTGCTAAATCACCAGGTTTATCCAATACAGGTCCAGAGGTAACTTTAATATTTGTATGTAATTCATGAGCAATGATATAAGCTAATGTGGTTTTTCCTAGACCAGGAGGACCATGCAACAATACATGATCGAGGGCTTCTTTTCTTTTTTGAGCAGCTGCTACAAATATCTTGATATTATCCACCAATTTTTCCTGCCCACAAAAATCCATAAACTTCACTGGACGCAATGCCTTATCAAACTGCTCTTCTGGACTTTTTAGTTCACTAAATGAACTATTTGGATGATTCTTTCCCATGTTTTTATTCTTGCTGAGACTAGAGAATGTTTAAAGTCAAAATTTGATTTGACACCAGACCATTTAAGATACAACTCATAGACATGATTTTCTAAATTTACTGCAATATTCCATAAACATTACACTTTTTTTACAGTAATAACATATAATTTTAACTATTACCAAATTTTTTATGCAATGCTTTGTAATGTCTATAATTTTTTCTTAGAATAAGTATGTTAAATAAACATTATTATGGCTAGATATATAAAAAAATGGAAAAGGCATATAATTCCTTTATTTGGAAGTATAATAGTTATATATTCACTTTTTTTTGTTTCTACTCGTACACCGTTAACACATACTACCACATATGTAAATGATATAGAAAATAGTTGTGTTATAGAACGATTAGAACAACAGCTTTTTGCTGCTAAAAACGAAGAGCAAATCATTAGTCTGTTAATGCAACACATGTTGTTTAGCCGAGAGTTTTTGAACATACAGTATACAGATCAAGGCGCCTATCAAGAGATCTCCAAAGCACTATTTTCAATGTGTAAGGATCCAATAGCATTAGAAATATATGAAGAAAGTAAACAGCAGTTTGATGATCTTTCTCATATTAAGAATGATTTATTATTAGCTTTTTCCAAATTAATAAGATACTATCCAAATATAAAAGTCCCCCCAATATATACAATAATAACTGGAATGCAACAAGATCTCTATGTAAGTAAAAATTTAATTGTCATTGGCCTTGACTGTTTCTTGGGTAAGAATCCAAAATTTTCACTTCATAACATACCTAAATATAGTGCAGATACATATAATACTGATTCTATAGTGTGCAAAATTATGTTGCTTTATATACAGCAGTTTAATGCTGTAAATAAGAATGACAAAACACTTTTAGCAGAAATGCTCTACTATGGGAAAAATTTTTTTCTTATTAAGGACATACTTCCGGATCTACCAGAACATGTCATATTGGGTTACACGTCCGATCAATTAAAAGATTTAAATAGATATAAAACCGTTGTATGGGAGCACTTTATTGAAAATGAACTATTTTTCAATACGAATCACGTAATAAAAAAACAGTATATATATCCTAGGCCATTTACAGGAGAAATTAGTTCAAACTGTCCAGGTAGTATTGGTAAGTGGTTGGGTTGGGAAATTGTAAAAGAATATATGAAACGAAATAAAAAAATAGAAACTATAAATGGCTTAATGTCCTGCACAGATAACCAAAAATTATTTCATAATTCTAGTTATAGGCCTAAGGATGAGTAATAAATGATAACACTATCTTTGAATTCTTAACTTTTTTCAAAAAATGATACCCATTTTTGATGGACTAGAAAAAAATATCTAAAATTGCAAAGGAAGTAGCTTAGTGTTGACGGTGTTAACGGATAGTTTCTATATTTGTAATGACTAAAAATTTTTAGCATGATCTGTCTTATAGGGATGATATGCTCCGATAGCACATCCATTCATGTAGTCTTCTTAAGATATTACAGCCTACATAGCTCTCATAAGACACATCGAGCAATAACGATTCATTAATAGAAAAAATGTTTATTCAAAAAAATAAAAAAAATTGCATATTATTACTGTGTCTTATGCTATCTTTATTTTCGTGTAAAACGAATAAGTATAACATGTATCAAGATGTAGAACAAAAAAGAGCTGGAACACATTTAGAACCAGCCTCTATAAAAAGAACACATTTGAGTCGTTTGCCTATTGGAGATACAGATATAGCCAGTGTTATACATTCTGGTTACTATGCAGATAAAACAAAACTTGTTGGTAAACTTTTATTAGAAGGGAAACCTTCCTTTCTTGTTCGCCCCCGCAGATTTGGTAAATCACTGTTTGTAAATACCATAGCTGCAATTGCCGAAGGAGCAATAAATAAAGAACTATTTAAAGACTGTTTTATCTCTAATGGGGAGTTTGAAGATGAAAATGGCAATATAATACAATATGCCTAGAAAAAATATCCGGTAATTAGATTGGATTTTTCTAAACTAAATAATAAAACATCTGAAAGATTAGAAAAGGATATTAAAAAGACCATGTATCGCACTGCTAAATTTTATGGCATTGATTCAAAACATGCCCATTTCGAAAAATATCTTGTTAATAAAGCACAAGAAAATGGAATAAAGAAAAATTTGAATGTGCAAGCAGAATTATCTGAAAAGATAACTAAAGAAATATACAAAACACAACCAAGGGATAGTAAGCAGGGCTAAAGATGCTCAAAGTAGTATAATATAGATCGTATTACCCTATTCCAAGAGGGGCCCTATGAGGTATTCTATTCGTATGGTTCTGTGAACTCATGGATAACTCAATAAAAATTAGTTAATTAGTAGAAATTATAAAAATGGTTTTAAGAAAATGATAAAAAAAAATAATATGCTAGAGGTGTCTGCTAAAAGTACGAAAGATCAAATCTTGGCAGCTTATCATGAAGTTCTAACAAAACTGACTGAAAAACAGGTTGAGAGTCCGCAAGAACATAAAAAACAAGAAGAGAAACAACAAATAGTAAACAAAGCAATTAATAATTCATCTGATGATATATTAACTGACTTAAGTACTTTGAAATCAAATACTATTAAGAAAATTGATGGTTTATCAGAACAATTGCTTGACGAATTTCAAAAACTAGCCAATTTGCGTGAGGCTATTATTTTGGAACAAAAACATTTGCAGGAATTGTATCAAATTAATGAAACAGCAAACACTTTATCAGCTTTATTGCAAGCTCAAACGGAACAAAAAGAGCGTTTTGAACTAGAAATTCAGCAGGAAAAACAAAGTTTTCAACAAGAAATGGCTAGTGAGAAAGCGCATTGGCAACAACAACGTACAATGCTTGAGCAAGATTATAAGGAACAAAAGGATATGCTTGTAAAAACTAGAAAACGTGAAGAAGAAGAATACAGCTATGCTTTGGAATTAAAGCGTCGTAAGGAAACCGATGAATATAACGACAAAAGAGCTTTTATGGAAAAGGAATTATCTGATTTAAAAGATAGTTTACTAAAACGAGAAGCTGATTTGGTAGCGCAAGAGCAAGAATACGCCTCTTTGAAAGCGCAAGTAGAAGAAATACCAAATAAAATAAAGGAGACTGTGGAAAAAGCCGAGGCATTGTTACGTACACAACTCGTACAACAACATGAGTTTGATAGCCAATTGAAGCAAAAAGAATATGATGGAATATTAAAACTAAACGAGCAGAGTATCAATTATCTTGAAGACAAAATCAAGAAACAAGAAACATACATAAAAGAGCTTACTGAAAAAGCGGATAACGCAACGCAACAGGTACAATCAATTGCTTGCCGTGCTTTAGATACTTCAGGCCAACGTTTTGTGGCTTTTGGAACAAGTAAGACGGAAGAAAAAAGTTAATATTTATGACACAACAAATAATATATAATAGGGGAGGAGGCTTGTGAAGAGATTATGTAAATGTATAAATATACATAATGCTCCTTGGGACCAGATACTACATTTCTTCCTCAGCTCTAGGATGGGTTTTTTTAAATATTTCTTTCAATTTGGTTAAAGAATTATGGGTATATACTTGTGTAGCAGACAAGTTTGCATGACCCAAAAGTTCTTTAATAGCTTGTAGATCAGCTCCGTTATCCAATAAGTGTGTAGCAAAAGTATGACGCAATATATGAGGGCTATGTTTACTAGCGCGCGTGGTTGGTGCTAAGTATTTTTTCACTATGCGATATATAAACATAGGATAACAAGGTTTCCCACAGTCTGTTACTACTAGCATTTTAGTCGTATACCCTAATTGCTCTTTTTGCAGTAAATAGGATGCTATGATTTCACTCAGGGGCCTTTTTGGAAAAGGGATAATACGTTCTTTATTATGTTTGCCTATGACTTTAAGTATGCTTTCTGAAAGATTCACATTTAGAGTACGGAGTGTTAAAAGCTCGGCCAAACGCATACCTGTGCCATATAGTAGCTCTAAAACCAATCTATCCCGCAAGCCAGCAAAGGTACTTTCAAAGGTATGTTGTTCCAAAAAATCGAGTAGTTCTCTTTTTTGAAAAAAAATAGGCAACCTTTTAGGGGTCTTTAAGCTTCTAAGTTGAGCAGTAGGATTGGTAGTTATCCAGGCTTTTTTCTGTAAAAAAGCATAAAAAGTACGTATAGCAACTAATTTTCTATTAATAGAATGGGCACTAAGCTGTTGCTTCACCAAAGACATCACCCAACTGCGCAATTCTTGAGCGGTCGTTTCCTGAAACGATTTGGGAATGACTAGACTAGCCAAAAACGATCTAAGTTGCTCAAGATCTAATTTATATGCTAAAATAGTATGGGCACTGGCTCTCTTTTCTGCAGTTAAATATGCTTCAAAGAATGCTAAAGACGATTGGTCATCCATGTAGGCTGGCTAAAATAAAACCGTATAGATTTGCCTTAAAATAATCACCTTGAGATATCCCCCCTATAAGGTCATAATCCTAACGTGTCTTAGCAAGGATAGCTTTTTTTGTAAGCCCATTCTGATACCAGAGCCTTATCTTTTTAAGCGGTCTGGTATACATAACAGCTTTATACCTCACGCATTTGCATCTTGCTTCTGTAAATGGCTCTTGCACGCTCTGCTTTGCGTCTCATTGTCGGCTTAACATAATGCATACGTGCTCTTGCCTGTTTAAGTACACGAACACGCTCTATTTTTTTCTTAAATCTTTTAAGGGCTCTATCAAGACCTTCCTGTTCTTTTACTTCTACAAAAATCATTAACCTTTTGGATTTGTGAACTTACTATATTTCTTCTATAAAAAGGTATTTACATACCCTTTGCTTCACCCTATTTATAACAAATTTCGCCTAGATCTAAAACTAGGGCAAATACAATCCTAAATTTACTAAAAAAACATGATTTATTACTAATTATGGATATATATTTGGCTCTTTATGGTCACTAACTATAGTGCCTATGTGTTCACCTTTTATTATACGCAATAACGCATTAGGGATTGCTGCATCAAAGACAATTAAAGGAAGCTTATATGTTTGACATAGTACAAAAGCCATCCGATCTAGCACCGCTAGTTTTTTGTCTATAGCATCTTGAAAGGTTAAGTGATCAAACTTTACGGCATAGGGATCTATATTAGGATCTGCACTATAGATACCATCGACATTGGTCATTTTTAGCATAACTTCTGCTCCTAGCTCTATTGCACGCAAGCTTGCAGCTGTATCTGTTGTAAAATAGGGTAATCCCAAACCACCTGTTAATACCACTACATGTCCATGTTCTAGTGCTTTTATAGCCTCTTGCTGCTTGTATACATCACACATGGCACAAGCGATACTGGACATATGCATAGTAGGAACGCCATTATTTTCTAAGTAACTGCGTAATGCAATCCCATTCATAATGGTGGCTAACATGCCAATATGATCACTTTCTGTGCGATTTAGCTGAAGTACATCTTTATTTCCTCTGTGGATATTACCACCACCTATTACTATGGTTATACCTATTCCTAGTTTATGTGCCTTTATGATTTCTTCTGCATAATGTTGAAGCTGTGCGTGGTCAATATTTTTTTTTGATTTATTACTCTTTAGCAGTTCTCCACTCAGTTTTAGTAATACGCGTTTGTACTGCATATGGGTTGTTTTGGAAATAGTCACAAAAATCTGTTATAGGACATGCATTACATTTTGGCTTTCTTGCTATACAAATATATCTCCCATGGAGCAAAATCCATTGGTTTGCGCTTTGTATATACTTAATAGGAAGATGGGCCATCAGTTCTTTCTCTACCATGAGTGGTGTGGTGGCTGATTGTGGAGCTAATCCAATGCGTTTTGCTACCCTAAAAACATGTGTATCTACGGCTAAAGTAGGCTTATTATACAAAATGGATGCAATCACGTGTGCTGTTTTACGTCCTACTCCAGGTAGGGTTTGTAAAGCTTCTACAGAAGAGGGAATGGTCTCATTAAATGTGGTTACAAGACGCTTAGCAGTTTCTATTAAAAAATTAGTTTTATTTCTAGGATAGGAGATACTTTTGATACAGTCAAATACTGCATCAAAGGAAGCTTTGGACAAAAGAGATGCTGTAGGGAATAGGGAAAATAGTGCTGGTGTACATAGATTTACCCTTTTATCGGTACACTGTGCACTCAATATAACAGCTACCAACAATTGAAAAGGTGTATTGTAAACAAGCTCTGTCTTACGTTGAGCTGGCTCTTTGCGTAAATGTTTAATAAAAGCTTGATAACGTTTTGTTGTATTTGTAAACATGCAGTTATGCTAAATATCCATCAAAATACAAATACATGGGTTTTATATACCAATGCTTAATATAACAAATAAATATATGTGATATACATACACTACCATATTACAAATGAGATTTACAGTATAGATTGAACTTATCTAGATTTTTTTGCGCATTTTTCTTCAACGTGGACGTTTTGATGGATGCTTCTATTTGCTTAAGAATCAATGAACTAGGTAAAATAAAAGTTGGCTATGCCAAACAGCTCAATACCAGCTGATCGGCATAGCCAACAATTTTAAAACCTTATTACAGGAATATATATTATTGCCCTAATTTTCTAATAACTTAGCAAAATTGTAACCGAGTGAAAGGTGGCAAGATGTTACGAAAGGACGATTATCTTCTTCATCGGAATCGTAAAGGTTATAAGGGAGTAAACCCTTAAGCTCTAGCAACAATCCATTAGGAAATTCAAAACTATGTCCACCGATAAAGCCAAATCTACGTCTTATATCATTGTTAATCTTAGGAATTTTACCAGGATCTGCAGAAGTTGCTTTATCTCCAAAACAAACGACAGGACATATACCGAAGAACAATCTAGCAAGAAAATAGTCATCTTTAAAATGATGGACGAATAAAAGAAGTCCAATACACTCCAAAAGTAAGTGGGAAGGCAATAGTATCTGTTCTAATTGTATCTGTACCTGTATCTGTATCAGAAATATTCGGAGCAACAGCAGAATTAGGTTTGGAACTCCTACTAAAGGAACCAATAAATCTATTATACAATATTTCTGTACCAACTCCTATATGGTCATTAAAAAAAGCGTACTCTGCATATATACCTGCACCAAACCAAGGGTTAAAATAGTTAGTTGAAACATCAATACCGCTCTTTTTGACGTCTTCAATCTCTTTAGTCATTTTAGCTGATTCTTTCATAAAAGAAATGGATCCAGATGCTTTTATACCAGCACCCCAATGATCTTCTGCTATAGCTTCTTGTGATGAGAACAGAACGGAAGCAGCTAGTAACCCAATACTTTTTATTTTTAAAATACTCATTTTATTATGTTTATAACGTTATATGTTTTATATACATTACGATGTAATGGTTGAATCTTCTACTTATTGTGTTTACCTATATCCTGAGAATTGAGAATCATGTAGGCAATACATTACAATTTTACAAAAAATATCCAATTAAACAAAGAAATAACTAGTTGTTTCGGAGTATATCAAGAATACAAAGGAGTAATCTGGTAGAATATCGGTTTATAAAAAATCCGATATATGAATACTTTAAAACCGACTAATTAAAATGTGGAATATATCGTTTCATATTCTCCATAGCAAAATCTCTGGCCAAGTATAGCGAACCACAAATTAATATAGTTTTAACATTTTCGACAGATTTTTTTAGTATGTGATTGAATATTGCGTCGCTGATCGATACACACTCAATGGCATTGATTCCTATATTGTTTGCTCCTGATCTAACTAAACTCATATCGGTTGCTTTATGTTCAATTTTTATATCAATAGAACATAATAGCCTGATATATGGTTTTAAATGGCTCAAAAATTCTTCTATATTTTTATTGCCAGTAATCCCAAAAATTATATAAACACCTTCATTAAAGTGGTCTTTTATCCACTCAGCTAATATTCTAGCACCTTCATTATTATGTGCACCATCTAAAAATAACTTCCACCCTTTTGGTAGCAAAGCAATTAAATTACCCTCTTCTATAAGTTCTAGTCGTGCAGGCCAATAAGTCTGTTGTAGTCCTAAAGTGATATCCTCTTTTTCGATCTTAAATCCATATTTTTTACTCAAAATATTACATGCTGCAATGGCATTTCCTGCATTAATTATTTGATGATCACCCCTTAAAGATGGTAAAGGAAATTCCGTGGATTGCATAACGGATTGAAACACCATTTTATGGTTCTTTCTTTCGCAATTCCATTCGATTTCTCCTCTATATAAAGGTGCTTTATTGTTGATTGCGTTGTGTTCTAGTACATTCATTATAGCTTTTTTTTGTGGTGCTATGATACAGGGAACATTAGGTTTCATTATTCCAGCCTTTTCATATGCTATACTTTCTACAGTAGGGCCAAGGTACTCCATATGATCAAGTGCAATGGAAGTAATTATGGTTAAGATTGGATGCTCTATAACATTTGTTGTATCTAATCTTCCACCTATACCTACTTCAACCAGAGTGACATCAGCTTTATGGCGGGAAAAAGCTAAAAAGGATGCCATCGTTGCAGCTTCAAACAAAGTAATCGGCTGATCTGCAATTACAGTGCGACATTCTTCCAATAAGTTGTATAGTGCATGATCATCGATATAGCTACCTGCAATAACTATTCGCTCATTAAAATTGATTAAATGTGGAGAAGTATATGTATGCACTGTATATCCTGCTGTTTGCATTATATATCTTATAAATGATAGTGTTGATCCTTTGCCATTGGTTCCAGCTATATGAATAATAGGTGGTATTCTTTTTTCAGGATGACCTAATTTACTTAAATAACCTTTGATGCGATCGATAGAAAATGTTGACTTGCTATTAACTAATTTAGGCCAATGAGGCATGTGTACCATAAATCTTGATTAGGCCTGTTTTGTAATTGATATTGAACCAAAACATTTTATGATATTTTAGGACTGATTACTTAAGTTATTTTCTTTAACAATTTTATCCATATCAAATATTACTCAATAGTAAGAAAAAAAATTTGATATACCTGGGGAGTTACCTGTCATCATATATTTTAGTTATTACCAAGTTGTATATTGCATACAGATATCCATGTTTCTGATGAATTTGTGTTTTTAATCTCTACAGTCAATCGATACATACCCGACTGATTAATACTTGTAGATATGGTTATGGATTTATTAAATATTCCTCCCTTCTTATATTTATCTAGGCCAAAACGGTTGAGGGCAGTAGAATTTTTCCCATTTGGTTGCTTCACGATTTTAATTGTTTGTATTTGAAACTTTTCTAGGGTATTATCTAAATCATACGTAATCACAGTATTTTGACCGTTTGTACATAGAAATGTATAGATAGGAATTGTATCAGGTTCTGGCAAGGATTTTGTAAAAAGAGGGAAATCCCGTGTTGGATCGGATAGGTTTGCATCTTCTGTTGCGTTAGCTTTTGACTTTTTACCTTTTTTTTTCTCTTTTGACACCCTATCTGGTTTTTTATTACTATCACTATTAGTACATTTCTGTTGTTCTGAGGAAGGGAGATTGGTTTCTTCTGGTTTTGTGGAAATGGTAATGGTACAACTAATATATTGCTCTGTAGCTCGACTACCACACCCTATTTTGCCGACCTTTATTGTTAATCTGTAGGCACCTGGTCTTAAGGTATTCACTGGATTTATGGAAAATGTTAAACCAGTAGATGGTATGGATTGATTCTTTAGCGCACTTAATTGAAAGTTATGCACATCATATTTGCCATTTATTGTAATAGATTTAACTACATATCCCTCTATTGGCCCTTGAACTTCTAAAATCATCTCTTCTGTATTACCAGTTTGTATAGTAATGTCTTTGAGGGAAAAAATTGGCTTGGAAGGTTTTTCTTTATACTCTTCTTCAGATGCCTTGCTGCTGCTTGTAGATTTCCCACGTTCGGAATTCACTTTTTCAGGTCCATTAGCCTGGACACTTGTTGTGCTAGAACTTGCTGCAGGGCTTTTGCATGATTTTATAGCTAGGACAATAGATAAAAAGAGCATAAAAAGGCGGAATTTCATTTTTACATAATGTTAAAAGCATAAACAGAAAATCACTGTATTACATTAGAAACGTATATGCAAAATGTTATTTTTAGCATAACGTCTATCTACTTAATATGCAACACAGGCCTAATAAGGCTTAAACTTAAAAATGGGGAAATAATACACCAAAGATAAGATGCGCCTTTGATAGGACTTATTGATAAAATTTCAATCAACTTTCAAAGTTAATAAACTGAAAAAATAAAAGCAAATGCTATGGATGAAAATAATTTATGGCTAGGAGTTTCCCCTTTTTGCCTAACTTTTTCAGTCCATTATAATTATGTGTTACCCAAAAGATTATTTATAATAGATTTGGTTAGCATATCTTCAACAGAACGCATTGGAATCGTTTTTTTTAGTTCTTGTTGTATAGATGTGACCTGTTTAGCTATACCACAAGGTATAATCTGACTGAAGGGCATTAGATCATTACATACATTTAACGCAAGTCCATGCATGGTTACCCACCTACTTACTCTAATGCCAATCGCACAAATTTTTCTCTCGGCACATTGTTTGTTCTTATCTTCGTTTAACCATACTCCTGTAAATCCAGGAAGCTGCGTAGAAACAATATTAAAATTACGTAACGTTTCTATAACAGATGATTCAAGTAGCCGAAGGTAACGATGTATGTCCTTAAAAAAAAACTCCAGATCAATAATAGGGTAAATTACCAATTGGCCAGGTCCATGGTAGGTAATATCTCCACCTCTATTGACATTATATAACGCAATACCTTGTGCTTGTAGCACAGCATTGTCTACAAGCAAGTGATCTATAGAACTACTTCTTCCAAGTGTATATACAGGAAAATGTTCGCAACAGAGCAAATAGTTAGGAGTTGGTTCTTGCTCATCTTGAGGCAAAGTGCTATTTTTTTTCTTTCTATCAACAATTGTCTGATAGTGTGCTTCTTGAATGGCAAGTGCTTCTTTATACGCTATTAACCCTAAATTTTTGACCTCTATTATTGTATTTTCTACCATGTAGTAAAGATGCGCCTAATATATGAAATAGTCGGTTCTGGAGTATGTCCTAAGAGGACATTACAAAATATATGTTTATAAAGGTCTAATTTACTCTAAACCGCTAGCAATAATAATACCTTTAGTTTAGTAAAATCAATCCGTTTTTGATTTAAAAGTAATCTCAGAAATTTTTGCTTTAATTTCCCTTTCTATTTTTGCAAATAGTTCTGGGTTATTGTTCAGTACCTCCTTACTAGCTTCTCTTCCTTGAGCTAATTTATTGTCTTCATACGAAAACCAAGAGCCAGCTTTCTTAATAACACCCAATTCTACTCCGATATCGATAAGTTCTCCAACTTTAGAAATACCTTCTCCATAAACAATATCAAACTCAACTACTCTAAAAGGAGGTGCTACTTTATTTTTTACAATCTTAACCCTAGTACGTTTGCCTAAGATTGTACCGTCGCTTTCTTTTAAAGCTGTTATACTACGAATATCTAGACGAACAGAGGCATAAAACTTTAGTGCATTTCCACCAGTGGTAGTTTCTGGATTGCCAAACATTACCCCAATTTTTTCCCTTAATTGATTAATAAAAATGCAAGAACAACCTGTTTTATTAATAGTCCCTGTAAGTTTCCTTAATGCTTGTGACATTAAACGGGCTTGTAACCCCATTTTGCTGTCACCCATATCTCCTTCGATTTCACTACGGGGTACCAATGCTGCAACAGAGTCGATTACTATAATATCTATACCACCAGAACGAATGAGATGTTCTGCTATTTCTAGTGCTTGTTCTCCATCATCTGGCTGGGAGATTAACAAATTTTCAGTATCTATACCTAAACGTTCTGCATAGCTTCTATCAAAAGCATGTTCTGCATCAATAAAGGCAGCCAGTCCTCCTTTTTTTTGTGCTTCTGCTATACAGTGCAGAGATAGCGTTGTCTTACCAGAAGATTCTGGACCATAAATTTCAACAATTCTGCCACGTGGTATACCACCTATGCCCAATGCCAAATCTAACCCTAAGGAGCCTGTGGAAATGATAGGAATGTCCACTATGGGATTATCACTTAATCTCATTACTGTTCCACGTCCATATGTCTTTTCTAATTTGTCAATGGTAATTTGCAGCGCTTTTAATTTTTCTGTATTATCGGTCATATAGTTTTAGGGGCTAGAAAAATATTTTTTTCATTTTTTAGTTAGCCTAGTTATACAAGTTAGTCCAAGATTGCCCATGATTCACTGCCAGATTTTAAAGTCAAAGCAAAATAAAATCAGCGTATATCAAACATACTACATTTATTTGATAATATGATACATGGGACACCTATTGAACATGCCATCTTTACCAATTATGAGATTTTTTAATTAATTTACAATTTTAAAACTTTAATTATCTATTAACTGTCGAAGTTGAAAACATATTTTTTAAGAAGAAAAGAAAAATTCTTACTATTCGTTCTATATCTATTATCATTCACTGGTTGCATGGTAATAGAGGTACATGCAAATGAATCCTTGTCTATTAAAGAGGTCATAGTAGGTGTCCGTTCTACTCAAAAAAAGGAACTAAAAAAATATTCTATTTATCAACCACATAGCACTTTTTTATTTATACCAATAAAAAAATGGTTATACCAGCTTGGGGAAAAACATTTTTATCCCGAAAAAATACAAGCAAAAATTATTAGAATTAATCGTGTATATCAAAGTAAAATAGATCAAGCTATTAACGAGAAGGATAAAATTAAACTTATTGCTCAGAGAGATAGACTTATTAAGTCAAAAGAAAGAGCACTTGCACATGGAAATCGCTTTATGCGTATGGGAGAAAAGCCAATGGCCTACAATCGAATTTATGTGCAACAGAATGAAAAAATATTTCTAGACTATCTTCATTCCAAAGGATATCTAGATGCTATCATTACTACGCAAACTGATTTTAAAAAAAACAGTGTATGTGTGACCTATCGTATACAGCAAGGGCATGCGTATAAAATTTCATCTATAGAACTAGATATCAAAGACCCATCTATAAAAGAAATATTATTGAAGCATGTGAAAGAAAGTTTTATTAAAAAAAATAATCCATATCAATATCAAGATTTTATAAATGAACAAGAGAGAATTATAACTTTGTTATCCAATAATGGATATTTTGAATTTAATGAAGCATATTGTCATTTTACAGCAGAAGTTTCTCAAAATGATCATACGATAGCCATTACTACTGTTATAGAAAAACCTGATAATCAATTAACTCATAATAAGATTAAAGTAGGACGTGTTATTGTAGATTTAACTCCCAAAAATAAAACCAAAGGACAGACTACTTTACTCACGAAGGAATGCCAAGGGATTGTATTTCTAATTGAATCAGCTAAACACTTACTTAAAGATTTAGTCCATAAAATAGCTATTCGACCTGGAGACTTTTATGATAAAAGTAAGATTCTAGAAACATCTGAGCGACTCCATCGCCTTGGTATATTTGAGTCTATTACTATTTTCCCTAAAAAAGAAGCAAATCATTTGGTTATATATATATATTTGAAGCCTTATGAACGTGTTATCGTACAGACCGAAATAGGGGGGGAGTGTATTAATCTAAATCTTAAACGATTACGTCCAACTATTAAAATTATACCTACCATAAGGCAGTTATTTGGAGGCCTTGGTATTGTACAAATAGAAACAAATGTTTCATTAAGCGAACAATTAACAGGAAAAAAACAGGCTTTTTACAAACACCTTTCTTGTGGATTACGCCTTAAATACACCACTCCACATTTTTTATTGCCTTTGCCAGAAAGAGCAAAGGTGGCATTAGAGGATTTTAGCCCAAATACAGCAGTGCATATTGGGTTTAATTATATTCATAATCCAATTTACACTAGAAAAAAAACAGATAGCGAACTGATCTATGACTGGCGTCATAGAGATAAAAATATTTCATACCAGTTTTCACCCTGTAAGATCTCATATATACATCCAAAGGTGATAGATAAAAATGCTCAATATAAATTAGAAAACAATATTTTAATACCTTCTTTTTTAACAAGCATAGGATTCGCATCTACCATTAAGGACACTACTGCTAACGAATATTTAGATGTTTTAAATAGGTATAAATGGATTTTTTCCATTGGGGTGGAACATGGAGGATTATATGAAAAGATTTTTTCTTTAAAAAAGATCTTCCCAAGAAAATTTCAATTTTATCAATATATTAAGCTTGACTTAGATCATAGACGTTCTTTTAATCTTACGGAAGATACTATGGTAGTTTGTCAAACCAAATTAGGGGTAAACATAGTCTATGGAGAAAATGACATAGTTCATCCAGATAAACAATATCAAGCTGGAGGGTATAGTGGCGTTAGGGCTTGGGATACACATAAAATAGGTCCTGGTTATTGCCAATCTAAGAAAAATAAAATAAGAGAAGGTAATGGTGATTTGCTGTTATTGGGGAATATAGAGCTTCGTCAAAAACTAATAGGCTTTTTAGAAGGAGCTCTTTTTGTAGATATAGGAAATACTTGGAGTTTATCAAGAAATGCACCAATGGAAGCAAAGTTCAATTTTAATAATTTTTATAAAGCTTTTGCTATAGGGGGTGGTTTTGGGTTAAGATTGAATTTTTATAATACCTTTGTACTTTGTGGGGATGTAGCCATTAAGTTACGTAGTCCTTCTGGTTTGATTTCGCAATCAAAACTTGTTAACTTTAACCTTACTATTGGTTACCCTTTTTAAGGAAAAAAATGAAAGTTTTGTTTGTGTATATGATTTTTTTTTATTAATTAGTTAGTGGGATATGCAATGGGTGCACGTATGAAACCAAATACAATAGATCTTAAATTAGATATCGCTGAAGTCAATATAATCATTAAAGCATTATCTGAAAGGCCATTTCGAGAAGTTTATGAACTCATAGGCAAAATTCATGCTCAATCTAGCAATCAGCTTAAATCGGAGGAATTCAAAGATGTTTTATAAACATATTCTGTATATCAGTTATAAAATTCTTTTGTTATATACAATATCTTTTCTTTATGAATCTGGATCAACTGTGGGCCACTATAGCCGATTATAGTCAATTGCTTTTATGCAATGATAAAAAATTGCTATGGGAAATAACTTTAGTTGTCTTATCTATTTTTGCGCATATTTTAGATGCACGTCAAAATATTTGGAGTAGGATATTGACCTATCCTATTCTTTTTATGAATATCAAGGTCTATTTTGTTAGAAGGCTCTATGGAAAAGTAATTTATACGATTATATCTACAGCGTTTAATGTATATGCCCATATAAAATGGAGAGGCAAACCCCATCAACAACCATTATATGTAACGCGCACATCCAATCATATGCTTTTATATGCCATAGGCACGGGTATACTTGGTGCACTTGGATTTATATTTATCATTATGATGGTTACAGATTCGAATAAATTTTCTTTTGCTATTTGTGGAGATGCTTTTAATCTATCTTTTGGCCTTGTAGAAAAGTGGTTTATGTCACATAAAAAGTTAGAAAGATGGCTTATAGCTTTATTGCGTTATGCAGCTTTTTCCATAGCATGCTACCATACTGGTGCCAGTATACTTAGTATCCAACATTTGGTTCTCGTATTCATAGGTATTTATGGTCAAATAAAATGGCATAGATCTTATAAGATCCATAAGGTATAGTATGGATATAATGAAATATTTTTATTGATTTATAATTATTTTTTAATATACTCTTCCAGTTTAAAAGGATTTCGTTCTTATTTTTTGTCTTCAAAAAGTAAAACGCGCGCTGCTGGGTAATTCGACATAGAAAAGTAAGTATTTTAAATTAAATAGATGTTAGCAACTCGATGGTCTTCTAGGGAATATTTCAGAATTGACTATTTAGTGGTTCTTATACTATGGTTTCTTCCTTTAATTCCCCTACATGCTATTGATTATAAAAATCAAGATGTAATACATCAACACCACGGGGATGAAACTACGCTGCCGAGTGATCATGCAACGGATCTTTTGCTAACCATCCGAAATTACAATTTTGTAGATAATATTGAGTATTTTAACAAAATAATGGAAGGTGAAACTATTTTTGGCCTACATTTTTTTCCCAGTATATCCCTACAGATAACTCCATATATAGGGCTTGACATAGGGTTGGTTTGGAAGAAGTATTTTGGACAGGTCAAACCATGGGGTGGCATAACACCCATGCTATCAACCTATTATAAAAACAAGTGTAATGCTTTTGTAATGGGTATTTTTTATCTCAAAGATTACCAGCCTACATTAATAGAACCTCTTTGGAATTTTCATAATTTGCTACGAAGGCCTTTTATAGAAGGTATTCATTTTAGAGTAGAAAGCGATAAAACCTATTTATCTGGTTGGTTGGATTGGTTGACATTACTATCAAAGAAAAAATCGAGACCTGAAACGTTTACATTTCATTTAGATACAGGATATCAATTTTATCATACTCAAAAGATAGGACTATGTACAATATTTCAATTAGCTATTTATCATTTAGGAGGCCAAGGTATCCCTATAAAAGATTATAGTTTATTTGCTGGATCTGGTGGTTTATTGTTTACTTTTATGCCACCAAACAGTTTTTTTGAAAAAATAACTTGTGCTGGTTATTTACTTTTAAATAGGTATGTAAAAACAGTTGATAGACCCTCTAAAGGAGGGTATGGTCAGCTATATATTTTTAATTGTGCTATGGGATGGGTTGAGTTATCAATGAGTTATTGGCATGGTACTAATTTCTCTTCTGAAAATATGGGGTATCCATTATATCAATCTATTCGGATAGAAAATAATACAGTAACCTACTATGAACCATCCAGAGAGCTCCTATTGGTATCGCTACATAAAAACTGGATACCCTTTCCAGACATAACCATTGAAGCTGCTTTTAGACCCTATTATGATTGTAAGAACCAATTGTTTGAATATGGATTTTCTTTTGGATTATCTTATAGTGGTAATTTTCGGTTGACAACCCTACATTACGCAGCCAATTATGGATTTTTGAGTAGGTTTTAGTCCACTTCAGTGGGCCGAGGACTTACGCAACAGGTCTAATAGATTTTTTGGTTGTGTTGCGTTAGTGCCATAGCACGTTTCATAGGCCAAAGAGATGCAAGTATTCCAACACAAATGGCTAATATAGCCGTATATATAAAATCACATGCGTGTATATCCATAGGATAGGAAATAGCCCCAGCTGTTTTAAGCTTAATAAAGTGAACTATTTTAAATTTTTGTTGTAAAAAACACATAGTGAATGCGGTACAGAGACCATATAATATGCCCTCTAAGGATACCAATAATCCATTATAGAAATATATTCTTCCTATTTGATTTTGCGTGATGCCAAGCAAAGACAATATAGCTATATCTTTCTTCTTTGCTAAAATAATCATGCAAAGCATAAAAAAGAGATGAAAAGATGTAAGTAATACTATTAAAGAAAAAATAAAGTATACAAATAACTTTTCAATTAAAATAGCCCTGTTTTTACATTCATTTTGTTGATAACGATTACTCATCTTTAGTTCTTTTGGTAATATCTGTTGTATAGCTTGTTGGGTACTTTTTATTTTTGTTTCATCCCTTAGAACAACTTCCCAATAGCTTCGTTGGTTTTTTCTATCTGTTAAATCTTCTAAAAAACCAATTGGGGTAATAATGTATTTACTATCGATTTTAGGCTCTATAGAAAATAATCCACCTGCTGCTAATTTTTTACATCTATAGGTATAAGGTTGGTTTATGCTATGAGGAGAAGCATTTCGTTTAGGATAAAAAAATGTTAACATAGTATGATTCCTAATCACATCTAATTGCAATAATTTACCAATATGTGTGCCTATAATAGCCTTATATTTATTATCGCTGGGATCCAAAAAAGAAGTAGCATCCATGCGGATACTTTTTTTATAAAAATCACTTTCTGTAAAATTATTAGAAAATCCTTTAATAACTGTAATAGCTTGTTTGCCATTAAGCCCTACCAATGCTGTTGTTTCTAACACTTCAACTACATCCGTTACGTTAATCATGCGCTTAATTTTTTCTTTTAATTCGTTATCCCTATAAAAACAACTTTTAGTCTTCGTTTCTATGCGCAATGCAACGGTATAAGCGTAAAATAAAGAAGAAAATAGCTTTTCCATACCATTCATTGTGGACAGTACCAATAGTAGGATAGTTGTTGCTAAAGCTGTACTATAACAAGAAAGTCTAGATAAACGATAAACCAATGTTTGTTTCGTATGCTTTTGGGTATATCGTTTGGTTATAAAAAAAACTGGATGCATGTACTAGTAAATTTCTGGTAGTTAAAATAACAAAAATTATAATGATAATAAAAATAGCTACTTTGCTATCCATGGATTTAATAATCTAAAAAAATAGTGCATTTTTACTTGCATGGAGTTAAAATTTACTATATTTTTGACTGCTAAAAAGATTAGTTTAAAAGACTAATAATGAGTAACAAAAAAAATGCAACTTTAATAAATTATATTTTCACTTTTAAATTATGTATTGGACGCTTGAATTAGTATCTTATTTGGAAGACGCTCCTTGGCCGGCAACCAAGGATGAATTAATAGATTATGCCAAAAGGTCTGGAGCCCCCTTTGAAGTTATTCGTAATCTAGAAGAGCTAGAAGACGATGAATGTCTATATACATCGATTGAGGATATATGGCCAGACTACCCAACAGGTGATGATTTTATCTTTAATGAAGATGAATACTAAAACTTAAATATGGAGTATTTAGCAAATAATGGGAAAAAATGATCAATTACTCAATCATTTTTTCTATTTGCTAAATAAATAATCCAGCCAGCCATTCTAAATTTTTTAGAGATTCAAAAATTTTTATCCAAATTTTTTGTATATACTTGAGAATAATACCAATTTTAAAATAAAAAGTATGTTGAAAATCATTGGATTAACAGTTGGTTTTGTCCTCTCTTTTTGTATCTCATTCGAATTAAAAGCATGCAATAGTATTGAAAATCAATACAAAATTGGAAAAATAATTATAGAGTCTACAGGCGCTATGGACCCGATTCCACTTAAACCAAGACCATATCAACGTTTTGCAACATGGCTTTCTCCTACAACAAACCCATCATTAATTTATAAATACATCCAGGTAAAACAAGGGGATGTTTTAAGCCAAGAGGAGTTATTACGTATAGGTAAAAGACTAGAAGCATTATCATATTTTAAATCTGTATCAGTTATAAAAAAAATTACACTACTCGAAGATGAAACAGCTGTTGTTGATATAACTATAAGAACCAGAGACCAATTCCCGATGAGCCTTTCCCTAAGTTTAGAGGAAGGGCCACTACTTACTGTAACCCATAATAATATATGTGGGTATGGACATATTTTTCACAATCAATTTTTTTTAAAGAAAAGATGGGGTTATGGCCTAGAATATGCTATTCCTCAAATACATGGCACCTACTTTATAGGAACGCAATGGTACAAACAAACTGAAAATGCCCATACATATGCCTTTGACTGTAAAAATTTATGGTTAGGTAAGTCTTTTATAAAAAAGAGAAAAACTGATTTACCTCCCTGCTATTGGCTAGTAACATTAGGTGGCTATAAGAAAACATTTCATACACGACCTACTGTATCTGCCATACAAAATGCCATCTATCATCATTATAGATTGATTTTAGGGAAAATAGAATGTGTAATAGATGGTTACCAAAAAGCAAAAGGCATTTATTCCTTACATTCCTCTGAATCAATACCCAAAGGAGAATCTATAGAAATACTGTATGGATATCAAAAAGGAGAATTTAATAATAGACAATATGTTGGTATAAACTGCATTAAAAATATAGCAAATAATGCCTTTGGCTACCTAAGTTTTTCATGCAAAACGGGTGCTTTTTTATACCACAAGTCTTTAGAAGAAGGTGTATTAAAACTAGACTTTAACTATGCTAGCTCTAACCAGCGTACAACACGTCATGGCATGCGTCAGTTTTTTCGTTTAAATTATATAATGGGCTATCGTATGCCACAAGAAAGAAGTTTAGGTATTAGAAAAGGTGATCCTGAATCACTATGTGGACAAAAAAAAGAAAATGCTATTTATGCTATTACAAAACCTATAAACGCACGACTCAATTGCTCTATACTTAGCACATTTCATACACCCATTTTAATACATCATGTATATTTCGCATTACTTGGATTTAGTGATTTGATTGCACTATATGATAGAGACTATAATCTGTTGAATGCAACACTGATAGATACTTGTGGATTAGGTTTCCGTTTACAACATACTACTATTAAATGGATCACTGTAGATTGTAAGGTAGGATATAATGCCTTATTAGGGAAGTTAGCTCCATCGGTAACACTATCTACTTGTTGTTTTGAAAATAAAATCGCACCTAAGCCATCACTTATAGCATATAATTAACTTATAGAACATTATTATTTCTTATTACCTTTATGGCTGATATAGAATATATCTATCAAAAATATTTAATTACTCGTTCTGTTACGATTGACGCTCGCAATGTTTCTCCTGGTTCACTTTTTTTTGCCATTAGGGGTACCAAATTTAACGGAAATGAGTTTGCAGAAGCTGCATTAGCTAAAGGAGCCAGTTATGCCATTATAGATGATCCAGCATATATGCAACCATCATCTGCCTATATTTTAGTAGAAGATAGCCTATCTACACTACATTATTTAGCCAATTATCATCGACGACAATATGGTATACACTTCCCTGTTATAGGTATAACGGGATCTTATGGAAAAACTACCACGAAAGAACTTATATGGCGCGTTTTACATACTACTTACAAAACAGTAGCTACCAAAGGTAATCTAAACACTAGTATAGGAGTAGCCTTGACGCTATTATCTATGGCTCAAGATACAGAAATAGCTGTTGTAGAAATGGGGGCTACACAATTGAAAGATATTGCATTGTGCTGTTCAATAGCAGAGCCTACACATGGCATTATTACAGCCATTGGAGATGCACATCTGGAAAGTTTTTATAACCTAGAAGGTATCATACAGGGAAAAGGAGAATTGTATAACTACCTCTACCTTACTCAGGGAATTGTATTTTTAAATACATTAGACACCCTGCTGCAACCCATGAGTGCCCGACTGCCCAATCTTGTTACCTATCCTCAAGCTAATGACTTTGCACCTCTTGATTTAGTTTCTGAAAACCCATATCTCTGTTACAGATCACCAGAAGGAACACATGTTAGAACAAACCTATTAGGCAAACCACATATTTATAATATAGCAGCTGCACTTTGCGTAGCCAAGTATTTTAAGGTACCTATAGAAGCTGCTCATCAAGCCATTCAAACTTATGTTCCTAAAAACTTTCGAATGGAACTAGTAGTAAAAGGTAGTAATCAATTACTTATTGATAGCTATAATGCCAGCCCTGCTTCCATGCAAACAGCCCTAGATACGCTATTACAGCTGAAATCAGCTTACTACATTGCTATATTAGGAGATATGGCGGAATTGGGTAGCAAAACAGCTATTTGGCACGATAAAATTATAGCACAATTATGCCATTCAAGTTACAATTTAGTACTATTATGTGGCCCTTTATTTACAGTTGCTGCAAGCAAAAAGCCCCATAAAAACATACATTGCTTTCCTAATAAAGAAATATTGGTTGATTATTTATGTACTCGGAATTTTCAGCATAGTGCTATTCTCTTAAAAGGAACCAACGCACTAGCAATGCATACCTTAGCAGAACATATCCGTTAATTTTTAGTTTATTTCTGATTCAGAATAATCACTATATGTCGTCATGACATTCTTCTTTTATAGTATAAATTTCGAATTTTTTCCTTTCCGTTTCATTATTTTTTTGATCAAACTCTTTAGTATCATCTCCTTCTACCTCTATTATAGTATATAAAAAAGCAGCACCATTTTTAGAACCCCAATCATTAGGCTTACAAGATGCCTTAAGAGAAAGTCGTAAATCTTTTTTATTTATTCCTAAAGAATGCTTATTACAAGCAGTAAGTCCCACTAATAATAGTGGCATAAGTTTATGTAATGCATTCATTATCAAATTTTAAAACATTTGTTTTTTTGCGACTCGATATGCCTTAATGAGCTATGTAGGCAGTATAGTTGTAGCTACGCATACAAGTATACAAAAATATTTACAAATTTTTCATATTTTTCATGAAAGTCAATTTTATTTTCTATTTAACATAATATTAATTATATAACAATTAAAGTAAAACATACCAGAAATTGACTTTACGCTCCTAAATGCGCTTCACCTCTTCATACTCCCAGTTATCTATCATTCTGGTTTCTTCATTGAAGTTAATACCTAGTAGTATAATGGTTTTTTGTCTGAGTAAGTAAGGCTTATAATACCCGTTTGCTTTGATTTGTGCTAAGGCTATGTTTCCGCTGGATTTATATTTGATTTCTATAATATATATTACTCTTTCTAATTCTAAAACAATATCCGATCTACCTTGACTAGAAGGTGATTCGCTATACATTTGCATTTTCCTACCGCCTAAGAACCCCAAACCTTGTAGCAGCATATGTAAATTGCTGTGGAACTGTTTTTCCTGTTTGGTATCGATATAATAAGGAAGGGTCGAAAAGGCTGTATTGATATTATCTATAAATGTTTCCATTTTTTTATCTGCCAATGCATTTCTGATTTTATCTCGCTCTTGTATGAAATAATCTTTTACACTCTTTTCTAAACTGGACTTTATACTCTTCCGAAAAGATTCTTCTATCTCTTTATTAGGAAATTTTAATGTATATAGACCAGTAGACTCATTATAATTGTCAATGGTTAAATATCCTGTTTGAAACATTAGAGATTTTAAACTAATCTCACTCCTACTTCCTGTATACATAAGGTCATCTCTGGTAGCCTCTATTTGTAGATTATCCATATTAAGATCAAATCTATCAGGATCTACTAACATCTGGTTAATAAGTATAGTTGGACTACCTGACTCATACCAATAGTTTTCTAGTTTACCACTTTCAAAGAATTTAAGTGTAGACCATGGGTTGTAAACAGACACTCCATTTTCATGGAACCTATATCCATTGTAATGTGTCGTCATACGGTCCATAACTTTTAAATCAGTGATTTTTTGACTTTCTTTTTTAGTCCATTCCAAACCAATAGCATGTATATTATGGGAAAAAGTAGATAATATTTCCTCTTGAGTATATCCAAACATGCTATCTGCATTTTTGCTAATCGTGATGTCATTTAAATGATTAGCCCCCGAAAAAACATCAGATAAACTGAATTTGCTTACACCAGTGATAAAAGTAAACTTAAAATGTTTGTTGAGGGACTTTAATGTCATAAAGAAATCTTTCATGACTTTGATACTAGCCTGTTCTAGGCCAGATCCTTTAGCTAGATGAACAATAGGCGCATCGTATTCATCTATTAATACTACTATTTTAGGCTCATAAATAGATATTACATTTCCATTTTTTCTAGCATGATTTAAATTTATTAATTGTAATACTAGACTACGAAGTATATCTTTAACAGTAAATGCTTCTATTTTTAGGCTATATGAAATGGCTATTTCTTTTAATACCATTTTAATAGATGCGCTTAGTTCTTCAGATGTGTTATTAGATAACCCTGAAAAATCCAAATTAATCACTGGATATTTCTTCCACTGATAGCTATTTTCTGATTTACCTATATGGTAATCCTTAAACATCTCCTGTTCTCCATTGCATATAGTAGCCAGTGTATCAATAAATAGAGACTTCCCAAACCTCCTAGGCCTAGCTATAAATACAGGATTTTCTTTTTCTATCAATTCTTGAGCATATCGGGTTTTATCTACATAATAGCCTGTTCTGATAACCCTTTTAACATCTGAATAACCAATAGGTAGTGCATCTATCTTGTGCATGATTTTATCTTTTTAATCTTCTTTTTCTTGCCCTGTCGTTGATTGCATACGCTATCATAAATTTTCCAAGCAAGTCAATCTTACTCAGTTTTGATAGCGTTCCCGTCAACTTTAGTTAAAGCAGAAGCCTTCTGTGGTAATTTACCAGCTTTTTTTTAAGTTTTGTCAAATGACTTAAGAAAGTATGTCCATTAGAGTGTTGATCTGCTGGTTTATGCTAAGGTATCTATACAATTTCAACCTCCTCTCCTATCTTTTTGTGGGTAAATAGTTTTAGGATTAAGTATCTTTCGCTTCAAAGATTGCAAGTTGCTTATCAATATTATCGGTAGCTCTATACCAAAATATAATAGCAATAAGTAAAATTATAAACAATATGCCAGAAAGAGGTTGAATGCTGTTGGTATGAAAAAGTTCTAGAAGTGTAATCTGTATCCATGAAGACCCTGCTTTACCTAAACGAGATCCTAATACATCTACAGCCGCTTTCCCCTTGACCTTTGTTTCTGGATCAAGTGGTATATAGGCTATTTGAGTTGTCTTATCAAAAAAAGCATATTTTACAGATTTTGCTATTAAATTTTGTATGCCGCCAAAAATAACAATCCATAAGATGAATCTGGCTCCTAACCAATTTATCAGACAGGGAACGTTATTTTTACCATAACTCATTAAAAAGAAGATGCACCCCATAATACCAATGATTACTGGTGCTATACGTGCAGCTGTTCTCCAACCAAACTTTCTTAATATGCCACCACTGAAAAAGAGTGAGATAATTAATGCTATGATACCTGTCCAAAAATTAACTCCTGAAACAAAGCTTTGATAATCTGCTGCCTTTGGGAATGTTTCTTTTAAGTAGGATTTCCAGGTTCCCTCCACAATATTTATAGAAAGTCCACATGAGACCATAATAATGGCAATATTCATCAAATATTTGGAGGAGGCAACATGTTTTAAGCTACCCAAAAGAGATAAACGTAACTTTTTAGGTGTAGTAGTTAAGTTATTTGCTCCAACCCCATCTAGTTTAATAGCATGGTTTGCCCACCAATAGGTAAAAACAATTGCCAAACAAAAAAACATAATATACCCCACTAAAGCTTGCACAGTGCATAAAAAGTCTACATGACTATATTTTTTAGTGTATGTTAAGATCAGAGGAGCCGTAACAATTAACGCGATATCTCCCGCAGCAATAAATATGGCATAGAAGCGCTTGGCGTCATGAATTTTACAAACATTATTAACAAAACTCCAATAGAGTACCATTAACACAATTTGTCCCCAAAGTTCTGCAATAACAAAAAATAAAACATGTATCCAATGACGCAATACGGCAATCCAATGTAAGTATTTACCTTCTGTATAGGAAATTAGCCAATCTGCCGTAGCATGTGGACTGAATGCATCTGCATTTGGGTATAAAATAAAGCTATATATCAGTATTAAAGATAAAAAAAGGAGGATCGTGGCATAAAAAAGGGTAGCTTGTTTCAAATGGTTATTTAGTTTCGTATATAGCACGATAACAGCTATAGAAATAGGAAAAACAATAGAACCTTTTACAATTGGAATGACTTCAGCGGCAGATTGACTTGCAGTAACTAGAACGGTGTCTTTGAGCGTTGTTAACATGCAATAGACAAGAGAGATTAAGAACTTTAAGAAAAGTAATAAAAAAACCTTTTTTACTTCAGATTTTTTTACTGGAAAAATGAGCTTAAACCACTTTTTAAACCACGATTCTGAAGGATATTCCATAATACTAAACTTAAAATGCTCACTCCACAAACTTTCCAAATTTAAGAAATATTAACGAGTTTCCCATATGCATTGATACAAAAAACTTGTTCACAAAGATTATATGATGGATAATAAAATCCAAAACAGGCTCTTATATTCCATAGATGCATGATAGACTCCAATGTGAACGAATAGATTTCCGCTAAAAAGTATAGAAAATAGTTTAAAATCGACTAGACAATTTTTCCCAATCATATAGATATACCGTTAAGCATTGTTATATTTGGAAAAGTAAGGAGCTAATACAATCTTAGTATATTATAATTTTTATCTATTCATGGAAGTAGTTCAACAACATTTAGATGACGCCAAACATAACATGGCAAAAGCCTACCTTTGTACACAAGAAGCTTTTGCGAAAGTAAATGCAGGTAGAGCCGTTCCTGCTATGCTTCAAGGATTAATGGTAACATACTATGGAAATCCTACACCATTAAATCAATTAGCCTCCATTAGTGCTACTGACGCACGGACCTTAATAGTCCAACCATGGGAACAGAAATCTATTCCACATATAGAGAAAGCCATTTCAGAAAGTCAACTTGGATTTTCTACTAGAAATGATGGCCGTATGGTAATAGTAACCCTACCACCATCTTCTGAGGAAAGACGAAAAAATCTAGTTAAATTAGTTAAAAATGAAGCAGAAAAAGGAAGGATCGTTATTAGAAATGTTCGTCGTGATTATAAGGAAATATTAAAAACCATGCAAAAAGATGGTATACCAGAAGATGAAATAAAACGCTCAGAAAAAAAACTACAAGAAATAACGGATGATTTTATTAATAAAATTAATGAATTACTAGAATTAAAGGAATCTGATATAATGACCGTATAGTTTTTTACCTTTATAAGGTATCAGACTAGAATTCATATCACTAATGGAAAATAATGGTTAATAGCTTTAGTCATATAAATGCAAGGAGCTGTAATTTGTTTGATAATTTCAATAAAAAGTGGTAAATTGCTTTGTTTTAAGCCACGTTACTAACGTACGGTCTTAAATAGTGACCTTTTTCATGTCTCAAAGATTTGGGTTGGTTTTGCACTAAGGGTTTCGGCAAGCAGCTGAATATATGAATTTATTTGTCTTAGGACTAATAATGCTACTTTATAACCATAAAGATTTGAAAATCATTTTTTATCTTTATCTGAAAATTTACAAGATAGCGATAATGTTTTTTTAAGGGAAAACATGAGGTCACTTTAGTTCAATCAATTTTAATACTTATATTTTAATTTACAAGATGCAGCAAAACAGTCTTCTATATCGCCTATTTCTTGATCCAGTTGCACATGGTATAGCCTGTATGGTTGTTGCCTATTTAGTTGCCCCTACTCAATTTATAAAAGTGGTTTATCAAGAGACGAAAGAATCATATTCTGCCATTATTACAAAGTATATCCATATTCGAAATTTTAAGATTTTCTTCTCTGGAGCTCATATTTACGCATTGCGACAATTTATAGCGGCATTTGCTTTTGGAATTGCCCAATGGCTCTATTTTTTATCTCTTAACTACTTTCCTATAACGAACTTTATCCTATTGGTCGTTTGGCAATGCTTTTTAGCTGGTGGCGTAGAAACAGTTGTTACAGTATATAGTGAAGCACGGGAGATCACTGCTAATAAAGGACCGCTAATGAAACGAGAGGCAAAAATTTTAGATATTATTACACCAATACTTTTGAGAAATATACTTGCCTGTTCAGCTGCTGTATTAGGGTATGAAATTACAAAAAACATGACCGGTATGGGCATGAATATACTTGTTAGTTCTATAGCAGGAATTGGTGTATCCGTTTTAACTATGCCGTTTGATCTTATTGCCACACAAAATTGTGGTGCAGAAATACCTATGACTTGGATAGGTAGGCTTAAACAAAATGTTGTAGTAGAAAAAAACTTTCGTGTAATTTTCAATGGTTTAACGATGCGTATGATTCAAATTATTCCTTATTCGGTCGCACACAGCCTAGTAATGCTTTTATTAGGAAATACTGCTACCTAAGTTTTTGTGCACTATTGAATAATTAATAATTTAGTTTATATACAACTAGCCATTGCATACAAAAACATCATGAAGTACTAACGGAGCAGTTGATTCCTTAAAATGCTTATGTAAGCATGTGCATTAACCCTACTGAATTCTATTCATTTAGGTGATTCTGAATTATTTTATCAAAATAGGCAATCATTCTTAATATGAATATATCTCTAAACTACTTTAGTACATGAAAGAAACCAGCATTACAAGAAAAAAATGGAGGGAACTTTTTTTTCCTATTAAGAGAAGAGAGTTGCCAAAGTTTTTTTCCATGGCAGTCATGATGTTTTTTATACTGCTTAATCAAAACTTAATTCGTGGTATTAAAGACGGTTTAGTTGTTACCATGATAGGGGCAGAAGCTTTGAGCTTTATTAAGCTTTTTATTGAAATGCCAGCTGGCATTTTGTTCGTTATTATATACACTATATTATGCAATAAGACAACAGAAGAAAATATCTTCAGGGGAGTCATGCTTTTTTTTCTGCTTTTTTTTAGCTTATTTGGCTTTTTCTTATTTCCCAACCAAGAACTATTACATCCAAGCGCGAATACTATTAGCAATTATGTTCAGTTATATCCTCATTTTAAGTGGTTCTTTATAATCTGGGGTAAATGGATATTGGTCTTTTTTTATATGATGGGTGAATTATGGCCAATGATTATTTTTACCCTATTATATTGGCAGTTAGCAAATAAGATAACAAAAACCGAAGAGGCTAGTAGATTTTACTTTGTTTTCAATCTACTCGGACAAGCCAATCTATTGGTTTCTGGTAGCATTATGGTTTATTTTTCTCGTAATGACCATTTTTTATTGCCATTTCTTGGTGTTTATAAAACAGGAACAACGCTTCAGGTTGCTTCCCTTATAACTATTGTTATTCTTTTATGTATTCTTGTACTCTTTTTACATAGATATGTAGAAACACGTATTATATATCACCAAATTGACAAGGAAGTTGAAAATGTACCATCTAAATTAAAACTAGGATTATGGACAAGCTTTAAAATGATTGCACAATCTAAATATTTAAGATTAATTTGTGTGTTAATGATTTCTTATTCTATGGTTATCAATTTAATTGAAGGAATTTGGTTGCATGAAACAAGTCTTTTTTACAGAAAAGACCCAGCTCTTTTCATTACTTACCAAGGGAAGGTTCTATTTTGGACAGGTATTTTTACACTTATATGTTCATTTGTAGGCAATGCTATTACCCAAAAATTAGGCTGGAAGGGAGCAGCCCTTGGAACACCTATTATAACACTTATTATGGGAAGTATGTTCTTTGCTTTAGTAGTACTAAACTATTTTAAGTTATTACCAACTCATGTAATGGGTATATCTATTTTATTTGCTATTGTAGCCATTGGTGGTTTACAAAATGTGTTAGCTAAAGGAGCTAAATATTGTTTTTTTGATATAACCAAAGAAATGGTTTACATTCCTCTAGATAAAGAAATGCGTGCAAAAGGAAAAGCTTCTGTTGACATTTTAGGGGGAAAAATCGGTAAATCAGCTGGTGCCATCTTACAAGTCGTGTGTTATACTATTTTTACTCATGCCCAACCAGATCAAATATCTCCATTTTTGGCTATCATGTTTTTGTTCATATGCATTACATGGATTATAGCCGTTAGAACGCTATCAAAAGAATACCATTTATTACTCACCAAGAATGATTCGATGAATCATTCGCGGAGGTAATCAGTTCGATTTAAATCTTAATCCATTATAAAATAATCCCACCATCATGTTTTTGCGTTCTAAATAGTCGGCCCTGCAATATCATAAAATAATTTGGTTTTCAATATTAAATATGTTATATTTGTATTAAGAAAACACCAGTTTTAGGATTATTTTGTTAAAAAACCGTAACTCCCCAGGTGCCTCACTTAAGCGGTAGCATATACTTGTTGAATAGCCTGAAACAAATTGGTCCCTTGTTTACGTTTTGTTGATAAAAATCCACGAATAGTGCAAAACATCTCTGCCCCTTTTTGGGTACGAAATCCCCCCGAGATTTTTTGTTTGACTTTAATCATGCGAATATCTTGTTCAGCTTGATTATTTGTAAAAGGCACCTCTGGTGTAGTTAAAAATCTGAGTACTGCATCTTTAAAATCTCGTAGCCTTATTAATAAATTCAGGACTTTCGCAAAACAGATAATTGTGTTTGCATTTTTAGACATGGACATGTTTTATAGTATTTATAATCAATAATATTAACATTTCTCTATTTTATAGACTAGTCTATAAACAGTGTTTTTAACTAAAAGTGCGAAAGTCCTGAAATTATGACCTGGTCGTCGTTTTCTTCCAGCCAATGCCGTTTTGCTTTCGTGAAACAACAACCCCTCTTTGATGATGTAATCATAAAACCCACATTCCGCACCAAAAAATGCAAATCTTACAATTATTTTATAATTGATTACTAATAATTTTTATAATTGTATAGTAATATACTTTCATAGCCAAAGTAAAACTTTGTACAGAGTATAAGTTTTAGAAACTACTAATTAGTAATAATTTTTTGCTTTACTATTGTATGGTAACTTTTTATTTAGTATAATAAGGAAGCAAACCTAATCATTCATTATGAAATGAGTGTTTCATTAAACAATATATTCTACAAAATGTTGTTTTTGAAGTAATATTAAATAGTTTTGATGTTATCAATTGATCTTAATTTAATTAATAAGAATCTAAAAAAAGGTGCGGAATGTGGGATAAAATGTAAATACCATTTTTAATGGAGGGGCCTTTATCTTACTTAACCACTTTAAGAGTTTACTCATTTTAGGAGCCCATGGTTCTTTGTCCACTTCTTCTAAAGCCTTTAATTCTCGTAAATGATGCGCATTACACAAACCATGTTTAACATTATCGATGGTAAAGTAAGGCTTAAAATGGTCGTGGACAATAACACCTTGTACATCTTTTATATGAGCTCCACGTTTTGGACTAGACCGATAGTGGGTCATTTCTTTTGAGCTAAGCACATGTAGCCATTGTGTTTTTCCACCGATACGAAAGCCCGACTCATCCACGTGTTTTACTGCTACACCTTTAAGTTGCTCTAGAACCGTAACTCCCCAGGTACCTTTTTTGAATTTTCGTGACTTTTCAGGTATATCAAAATTTTTTTCTTACTATTGAGTACCATTTGTTAGATATGTGATATGGATGCAAAAGATAAACGGATAGCGGAACTGGAATCAGAAAATAAGCTTTTGCGGCAACGTTTAGCTGTTCTAGAACGCCGTTTAGGGCTGGATAGCAGGAATAGCTCGAAACCACCCTCTAGTGATGGCTTGTCTAAAAAGCCTACTCCTCAATCTTTGCGTACTCCTGGTCAACATGCTACTGGTGGTCAAAAAGGTCACCAGGGCAATACGCTTGAACAAATAGATACTCCTGATGCGAAAATTATTCACGAAGTGGTTGAGTGCCGATCATGTCACCAATCTATAGCCCATATTCCAGCTACTACCATTATTAAGCGCCAAGTCTTCGATATCCCTGCTCCTAAGATTCTGGTAACAGAACATCAAGCTGAGATTAAAATATGTTCATGTGGTCATCAAACAGTAGCTGCATTTCCTAAAGATGTTACAGCTCCTGTACAGTATGGATCACGTGTTAAAGCGTTAGCCGTTTATTTGTTAAATCAGCAATTTATTCCAGAAGATCGCTTGCAACAAACTTTCCAAGATGTATTTGGATTGCGTATTGCAACAGCTACACTTGTTAAAATGAATGAGGCATTTTCTCATACGGTTGCCCCATTGCAACAAGAGGTTCTAGGTAACTCCCCAGGTACCTTTTTTGAATTTTCGTGACTTTTCAGGTATATCAAAATTTTTTTCTTACTATTGAGTACCATTTGTTAGATATGTGATATGGATGCAAAAGATAAACGGATAGCGGAACTGGAATCAGAAAATAAGCTTTTACGGCAACGTTTAGCTGTTCTAGAACGTCGTTTAGGGCTGGACAGCAGGAATAGCTCGAAACCACCCTCTAGTGATGGCTTGTCTAAAAAGCCTACTCCTCAGTCTTTGCGTACACCTGGCGTGCGTCCGACAGGTGGTCAACAAGGTCACCAGGGCAATACGCTTGAACAAATAGATACTCCTGATGCGAAAATTATTCACGAAGTGGTTGCGTGCCGATCATGTCACCAATCTATAGCTCATATTCCAGCTACTACCATTATTAAACCGACATTTCGCACAAAAATTTGAGATTTTTTATTTTCTCTATTTATTACATAAATGTTTATATTTTTAGGGTTGTCTCATGATATTTTTACACAAAAAATCATAAAATAAGCCAAAACCTGATTTTAAA
>NZ_QWJI01000054.1 GCF_004354815.1 Cardinium endosymbiont of Culicoides punctatus | reverse complement strand
ACTTTGGATGTGTAATACATCGAGCTCCGATTTATGGATAATAGGGCGCATTGTCTTGCCTTGGATAAGGTATTAAGCTTGGAATCGACAAGACTTTTTTATTTGATGAATCCAAGCTCTTGAGCTTTCCCACTGCCCAGTCCCGCTCAACTGTAGTTTTGCCCAAAGCTTTGGCTAGTTCATCATTGGATGACTTCAGTTTATTAATTTGTTCTTTATAAACACTAACAACTTTTTCTGGATCAAAGGCTAATGAGGCATTCGCTAAAAACTGCTTCTTCCATAACTGGATACTTTTACCTGTTACAGAATACTTTGATGATAATTGGGATAATGTCGATGTTTCTTTTAGCAACTCTAAGACTATTCTAGCCTTTTCTTCCGAACTAAATGTTCTAATCTGTTTTTTAGACATAACGTAATCCGTAAATTAATTGTAAAATCATTCCTCTAGGGGAAACAAAATTACTCTTTTTTTTGTCTAAATTTTTCAGTCCACTATACTATAGTGACATATAAAAAAGTTAAACAACGTTGGTTTTTAATTTATTCACAACAAGCTTACGATCGAGAAATAA
>NZ_QWJI01000053.1 GCF_004354815.1 Cardinium endosymbiont of Culicoides punctatus | reverse complement strand
TTTATCTCTAATGGGGAGTTTGAAGATGAAAATGGTGATATAATAAAATACGACTGGAAAAAATATCCGGTGATTAGATTGGATTTTTCTAAACTAAATAATAAAACATCCGAAAGATTAGAAAAGGATATTAAAAAGGCCATGTATCGCACTGCTAAATTTTATGGCATTGATTCAAATATAGAAAAGCCTGACAACAATGACAGTATTCAGAGCTATTATATAGATTTAGTGGAAGAATTAAAAACATTAAAAAAAGGCTATGAGTCTAAAATAGTTCTGCTAATAGATGAATATGATAGTCCGGTAATCAATTTAGACTGGAATTCTCAGAACTATAAAGACTGCATGAAAGTACTTAGTGATTTTTTTGCAACAGTAAAAAGTTGTGCTAATGACTGTCAGTTAATATTTGTAACGGGTGTGTATAAATTCGTTTTATCGGGATTAGGTTCAGGAGCTAATATATTGCACGATGGAGATATATCACTTGATGAAAATGTTTCAGATATTGTAGGATATCGAGAAGAAGATATTAGAGCATTATTTAAATATAATTTCGACAAAATATGTGATAGAAGAAAAGAAATAACGGGTATAGACCAATCGACTGAAACAGTTGTAAAGGATTTGAAAGAATATTATAATGGATATAGGTTTTCTAATTCTAATAAAGAACCTGATGTATTTAATCCTACATCCATACTACATTTTTTTAAATCAGGGGAATTATTAGGTTATTGGAAAGATACAGCAGATACTAGGCTCTTAGTAAAACAGATGCAAGACAATATTGAAAGATTTAGC
>NZ_QWJI01000052.1 GCF_004354815.1 Cardinium endosymbiont of Culicoides punctatus | reverse complement strand
GCAATCATGATAGTCATTGATAGCATAAATAAAGGTAACGCTTGGGCTAAGTAAAATCATATATTTGTACCACCACCAAATATTTTTATCAATTTTAACATATCGGAAAATATGCTACCAAAATTTTTACCACGAATTTTATATTTCATTGCAAATCAACTATAAAAATAAAAGCTATTATATGCAGAACACAGGGTACCTGGGTAGTTACTCCAATTTTGATATGTACTGATATGCAAATTTATGCCCATATTCTAATGCTCATTTAGCATTACTCTGGCAACAACCGAAACAGTAAAAAAATTTCCAAAGAGATGCGTTTGATGCTGAATTGCTTTTTTTATTTTCCCTTTTTGCCATGTCCGAAGCCGTTGAACTGGATCCTACTGAACTCCAATAATTCTGAATACAAGATGTGCTAGCTAAATTATTTTTTTCAATTTTCGGTGCCAAAAGTTTAATACTATCAATATATACATCCCTCCCTGTAGGACTATTAGTAATAGATTTATTATTATCTGAATCGATTTCTTCAGTATCAGTATCAGTCGTATCAGTTTCTGGTTCACTTTTAGAAGGTGAAAAATTAACCATGCCCTGTACATCTGCTAAACGCCCTGTACAGCTAGTACCATGTACTAAAATTATGGCACATAAAATACCCCTAACATGCTTCAAAAAAGAATAAAAATTGTGTTGAACCATATATGAACTATATTTAAATCTGTTATAAACAGGACTTTCGCATTTTTAATTAAAAGCTGTATATGGATTACGCCATAACTTTTCCTGAAAAATTTTTAAGGGTTCA
>NZ_QWJI01000051.1 GCF_004354815.1 Cardinium endosymbiont of Culicoides punctatus | reverse complement strand
AGGTGAATAGGCAAACTTTTTTATAGGATCATCTTCCCAATTGTTGTTATCATCTCTACGTCGGATTAGTAGAGCACATTCATCGATATTGCGATGGCTAGGATCTGGATGGTTTTTATTGTTGTCATTGAATCTAATATTTAATCCTATACATACGATTTTTTTATATGTGTTAATATACTGACCATAATAATCTCTATCTGAGATCTGTTTTAAGCCTGTATATGAATCCTTATTTAATTTTAACTCAAATATATAAATGGTATCATTTAATTTATCCTTTATGACAATATCCGTTTGACCTATATTCGATATAGTTTCTGCAGCAACACTTACATGTTCATGGTCTAAAAACACGCCATTTAAAAACATAAACAGCAAACCATGAAAATACTTTTCAGATTTTTCTGTTAGTTCATAGCTGGCTTTAGCATAACAATCACTTCTAAATAGGGAAAAAAGTTTTTGCCAATCTTCTTGTTTGAAAGCTGCTTTTACATTCAAATTTTTCTTTATTCCATTTTCTTGTGCTTTATTAACAAGATATTTTTCGAAATGGGCAGACAAGGCCTGTTCTACTTCCTTATTAGGAAATTTTAAAGTATACTCTTGTGTTGCAGGATCATAGGATTTTATCGTTAAGTAGCCTGTTTGATACATTAATGGAATAATATCTAGTTCTTTCAAAGAAGTTGTTTCCAATAAACCATCCTTTTTTTGTAGAAAACTTTTCTTGATCTTATCTACGCTAAATCTTTCAATATTGTCTTGCATCTGTTTTACTAAGAGCCTAGTATCTGCTGTATCTTTCCAATAACCTAATA
>NZ_QWJI01000050.1 GCF_004354815.1 Cardinium endosymbiont of Culicoides punctatus | reverse complement strand
TCTTTAAAATGATCGATACATTTCTAACAAAGAAAAAATTTAAAGATTTTTTTAAGAAAAATATTGCATCTCTATAGTAGATAATATTTTTCGTATATGCTTCACATAAGTATGTATAATACATATGTAAATCAATGATCTAATAAAAATAAATTAGAATGTACTAAATCGGTAATTGATTAGTATATTTTTGAAGCTCAACAAACAATTCACGTAAAAAATCTTCTAAAGATGCAACATTTACATTCAATGAAAATGAGAGTTTATCAGAATTATTTTGAATAGTTATATCAAAAATGATATCTCCAGATTTAGTAAATCCAGCTTTCATTAATAATACACTTTCTAGAGTCCAAAAATCTACTTCAAAATCTTGAAAATTTTTCACATTGAATGCTTTCTCTAACTCATTTAATAATTTATCCAATTCATTATATAATACTTGTAACTCACCAATAAGTAAATGAGCATGGTATATACGAGCTGAGAAACACTCAATATCAACTAAAAAATCAACATAAACCCATTGTCCATCTTCGGTTTTTGGATCTCTATCTGGATAGATACGATCTACAATTTCTATTGTTAATTTACCTGGATTTCCTTCTAATATCATATTGCATATTTAAATTTTCACTTCCAAAATACAGTAACTACATCTCCGTTTTCATTTGCTATTACTTGTAGATTATCTTTAAAGTATACAAATGTTCCAGGATACTTTCCTGGAATAACTTTCGTTGGATTCATTATAGTCAGGACTTTCGCAAAGTATTGAATAATTGATATTTTTGTAGTTATAGTTACTAACTTCAAATTATTGTACTCAACGATGAAAGTTACTACGCAACT
>NZ_QWJI01000049.1 GCF_004354815.1 Cardinium endosymbiont of Culicoides punctatus | reverse complement strand
GCAATCATGATAGTCATTGATAGCATAAATAAAGGTAACGCTTGGGCTAAGTAAAATCATATATTTGTACCACCACCTAAATTTGATGGTAGATTTTAAATGAATTTTTTATATTTACACAATCTATTCAGAAGCCTCTATATATATTAGGTCATATAAAAATTCTTTTTTGTTGTAAAATGAAATTTTTATATGACGATTCTGTTATTTACATCCTACGTTTCTCACCAAAATTTTTAGATTTTTTATTTTTCATATTGATTACATAAAGATCAATTTATAGCATTAAAACTATTGAATATCATTTTAATAATGATCGTTTTAAGAACAAAGAAGCAACCAAGATATAAAATTGACCTATCCAATCTTTATGACTAGAGAAAGCAAAAATATTTATACTTTATCTGTAGACAGGTTTTTAATTTCTCGTTCTGAAAGACCAGTAATCCGAGAAATTTTTACCATATCAAATCCTTCTGATAGCATTTCTTTAGCTATTTTAGCTGCTTTAAGTTGCTCACCTTTCTTTAATCCAAGTTGCTCACCTTCTTGTCTTCCTTGTTGTATTAGTCTTGTTGCTGCTGTCATCACCAATTCTTTAGTTTCTGGGTTGATAGATTTTAACGTTTCTAAGATATCATTATCCTCAGCTATAGCTAAGATATATAAAAATGTGTTTTCATAATATTGCGTATCGTATAGATCAACACGTGATAATAAATATTTCAAAAACTCATTCAATTTTAGTATGCTACTAAAATTCTTGCCCTTACCATATTTAAGAATCAATTCTCCTAATGCTGCCCTATTCTGTTTAATTAATTCACTATCAGATGTATGTGTTAAATCTACAAGCTCAAAATCACCAAATATATAAGCTTTAGCTAACTCTGGTACTTTAAACATAGAAAGAAGACTCCTCTTCCCCGTATAAGCCTCTTTACCATTGNAAATCATCTGAATCCTTATTTTCATGTAAATGCTGTCTGAATAGTTTTAAGTTATACTCCATGAAACGTAGTGGCATATATTTATCTATCTTTGCTTGATGTTCAACAACTGTGTATATGTATCCATCTTGATTATCCATGGTCGCTTGAAACACTAAGTCACTTTCTCCACGCGTACCTACTGGGTTAACAAAACTTTTGTTAGTTAAGCGTAAAGTTGATTTATCTACCTTGTTAAAAATTTCTGCTGGTAGATTGTGTTCCAAAAAGTCTAGCATAACATCCGTTCTACCAAAAATACTTTTGAAATACATATCATGAGGATGCACAATTTTATTTTCATTACTCATAATAAAGCATGTATGGTTAGTCAATTGAAAAACCAGCCATTGATTAGACAACTGGAAAGAAAATATTTTTACTGTTTATGTTGCATTTTTAACCTTTTGTTTAAAAATCCTAGAAGGATTAAAAAATGGAATGTAGTATTCATCTACTATTATTACTGTGTTGTTACTGTGTTGGTACTAATATCAGGACTTTCGCATTTTTAATTAAAAGCTGTATATGGATTACGCCATAACTTTTCCTGAAAAATTTTTAAGG
>NZ_QWJI01000048.1:1146-1661 GCF_004354815.1 Cardinium endosymbiont of Culicoides punctatus | reverse complement strand
CAATTATGATAGTCATTGATAGTATAAATAAAGGTAACGCTTGGGCTAAGTAAAATCATATATTTGTACCACCACCCAAAATTGATACCTATAGTCACAATACCTTTACCTTTAGTAAGGAATTTATCTTTATAAGATTTGTTATCTATTTGATCCATAGCTATATCTGAACTTGAATCGTGTTTTAACTCCAAAATATATGTAACATGAGGTAATGAATTTAAAACAATATCTATTTTACCCTGATTGGTAGCATCTTCACTTTTTGGTTCCATATATGAGCATTCCAATATAGTATGCAGTACTGTATGGTAATAAGCTTCATTCTTATTTTGTCTTTGCTGAGACAAATTGAAAGGTATACCTGAAAATAGAGATTGAGCAATCTTTACAAATTCATCTATATCTACGTTAGATAGTGCTGTGTTTACTTTATTGGGAATATCGTATGCTTCTTTTCTTAAGTTTTTCTGTAAAGATTGCTCAATTTCTTCCGATAAAGAATTATAGAAAGA
>NZ_QWJI01000048.1:0-1030 GCF_004354815.1 Cardinium endosymbiont of Culicoides punctatus | reverse complement strand
CTATGTCAAAATAGGAATCATCAATATTCTTAGTTAAGAAAGTAGGCGTTCCTGAATTATACCAATAGTTGTTTAGTTTACCATGTTTTAAAAATTTTAGTGTAGACCAAGGATTATATACGGAAACAGAAATGTGATGTTTTTCAGTGGTATCTTCTTCATCGGTATCTTCTTCAATAGAAAATTGATACCCATTATACTTAGAACGCATCTTGTTTACAAATACATCTCTGCTTACTCTTTTTCTTTTTGCTAATTCATCTATACGTTTGATATAGGCAGAACCTTCCTGTAATAAATCTTCTTCTCTATAACCAGCTATAGTTTCATAATCTTGATCTAAAGTAATGTCATCTAAATTATTAGGACCAGATTTACATTCTTTAAAACAGTAAGCACTAACACCTGTGACAAATTCTAATTTAATTTTATTATTATCAGAAAGGGTTTTAATCTCAGTTAGAAAATCCCGTACAATTAAACGATTACTTTCTTTTATAATTGGATCTGATTGGTTAATAAATGTAGCATCGTATTCGTCTACTAAGACTACTATTTTATTAGCATAACCACTTAGATTTGTCATATTTTTAACAAGGTTTTCCAATCTTGATTGAAATGTATCACCTGTTATAGTCAATTTATAATCTGAAGCAACATCTTTTAGTTTGTCTTCTAAATATAATATAAGATTATCAGGTGTTATATTACCTTTTCCTCCAAAGTCCACTCTAATCACAGGGTATTTCTTCCAATCATAACCAGAATTATAGATATAGCAATCTTGAAATAGTTCTTTATTTCCTTTAGCTATTGCTTCTAATGTGCTAACAAATAATGATTTGCCAAATCTACGGGGACGGGAAAGAAAGATGAATTTATTAACACCAGACATTAATTTGTAAGCATGATCCGTCTTATCTACATAATACTGCGTAGATAACATTTCGGTGGTGGTACAAATATATGATGGGATAAAAGACTGACATTGAGGATTTTCCACTATATTTGATAAAAAACGGCTAATTTT
>NZ_QWJI01000047.1 GCF_004354815.1 Cardinium endosymbiont of Culicoides punctatus | reverse complement strand
CAGGACTTTCGCATTTTTAATTAAAAGCTGTATATGGATTACGCCATAACTTTTCCTGAAAAATTTTTAAGGGTTCATTTTTTATAGCATAAATGGTTCTATTTTTAGCCAATGCATGTGCATTCATAACAATCCAAGCTATTATTGAAGTAATAATATGTTTACGTTGAGCTTTAGCATTTCTACACTGACACTTACCTATTCCTGTTACTTGTTTAACCTCACGGTGATATTGTTCAATCTTCCATCTGAATTTGCATGCTTTTGTAGCATCCTCAGTTGTACCTATTGCTTCATCATTAGTAATGATGTAATCGGTTCGGTTAGAATGGGCCGTAATCCGAAACAATTTCAATTTTAGTGAACAGGCTTTAAGTTTTGCTTCTACGCCTTGTTGTATGTTCATATGATCCCATGGTAAATCCTTTACGGATCTATATTTGGGATTAGTTGCATCACTCCAAAGATCTAGTACTTGTCGATTATTTCTTATTGGACAGACAAATTTATAGCCTATAGCATTAATCCAATGCATAATATGAGTGATGGCATACCAGGTATCCATCAATACAGTGCGAAATAAAACACCTCTACTTATAGCATTCAACAGCATATCTTTGAGATGATCATATTTTTTCTTACCATCTTGATTAGGCTGATAAATACGTGAATCAATAACCCAATAACGATCTATATCAGGATTATAATAAACGCAATTTACCACACCTATACCCATAACTGTTTCATGAGTAGTGCCAGAATATTGCCATCTAGCTAATGCGATATTTTTGCTCCAACTTTTATCATGAACAGAATCATCAAACAATAAGTAGCCATGCTTAGAATAGACAATATCTTGTTTTACACGTTCCCATATAGCTCTACTGGGTAATTTTGATCCATTGAGATGGCGCCATACACTATCATGTTCAAGGCCTGCAACTATATCTGAAAAATAGGTCCCTGTGTAATTGTAAGTGCTATTAATCAAAAATTGACCATAGAGTTGCGTAGTAACTTTCATCGTTGAGTACAATAATTTGAAGTTAGTAACTATAACTACAAAAATATCAATTATTCA
>NZ_QWJI01000046.1 GCF_004354815.1 Cardinium endosymbiont of Culicoides punctatus | reverse complement strand
ATGGCTCCATCTGAAAATTCTAATACATCATTTAAGAAATGAATGAGTATGTCTTTGTGCTTTTCTGTTCCAAATATTTTCTTAAATGCGAAGTCATTTTTGGGATCTAAAAATTTACCTATCATTTTTTTTAATTAATTAATAATACCTATATATATACGATATAAAATCAATATTAAACCAATTTTTTTTAAAAAAAATTGATAAAAAACTAACTAATAACTTATAAAGGTATCGATTTCTCATGTTAAAATGCATTAATATTTTGTATGCTTGTGGGCTAAGAAATAGATTAAATTCTTACAAGAATGAGCATATACAGGGGCTAAATCACCTTGACCAATTGATGCATCTTCTACCATACTTTGAAATTTTTCAAAAGGCACCCATTCAATCGTTTTCACATCTTTTTTGTTAAATTTGATATCTTTTTCCTGGTCCATATAACAGATATACAGATCATTGATTTGTCGATCTATGTAAGTAGGACTTAATGTAGCATCTTGTCTAAATGAAAACAAAAATGCTATATCAAGTTGATCTGCATCTATCCCTAATTCTTCTTTTAACTCCCGTTTAACTGCCATGTGGCTGTATTCACCAGCATTGACATGTCCTACAACGGAAATGCTGTATTTATTGGGGTAGTGGTCTACCGTTGCTGTTCTCTTTTGAAGCAATAAATTGCTCCCTTTTTTATCGAAAAGATATAAATGTACAGCTCTGTGAATTTCCCCTTTTTCATGCACTTCTTTTCTAGGCAATGTATAACCTTTTCTTAAACCTTGTTCATTCAATACATCGATGTGACCATTTACAAACTTGGTTGTATTTATCATTTTTGAGGTATATGTCTTATGTTTCTTCCCATCATTTCTTTTTTTCTACTTGACAGATAGCCGTTAAATCAGCTAGATCTATAGATGTCTTTTGAAACTTATTTTTAGCCCTATATTTGAGGACTATAATTATAAATAAAATGGCCAAGCCTATACACAACTTTTAATAAAAGTACGAAAGTCCTGGACCAAATTTTTAGCTTTTTGCTTTAGAAAAATTTTTAATTTCTGGTTCTGAAAGACCAGTAATACGAGCAATTTTGACTATATCAAAGCCTTCTGATAGCATTTCTTTGGCTATGTTAACTGCCTTGAGTTGTTCACCTTTTTTTAGTCCCAGTTGTTCACC
>NZ_QWJI01000045.1 GCF_004354815.1 Cardinium endosymbiont of Culicoides punctatus | reverse complement strand
GCAATCATGATAGTCATTGATAGCATAAATAAAGGTAACGCTTGGGCTAAGTAAAATCATATATTTGTACCACCACCCTCTTTTAATAGGGTAAATATTTCCATGTTACTGTAAAATTGATCAATTGACCCGTTAACACAAATAAATTCTCTTTTTTTATTGTTTTTTTAATAGAAGCTTCTTTTAATAAGCGAGCTATTTCTGTATGCGTTTTATCCGTTGCAATATCAAAAGACGTAGCACCACGATTGTCTTTTCTATTGACTATAATGTTAGGATCTGTTAATAACCGCTTAACTATTTCGATATGTCCTTCATAAGCTGCTCTATGCAACGCAGTAAATCCAAATATGTCCTGTTCATTTACCTTGATTTCAGGATGCTGTAATAACCTATTCACTAATACTAAATCCCCTATGCTACTTGCTAAATGAAGTGGAGTGCGTTTATAATATCTGTTTTTTTTATTAATCATAATACCACTCATTTTTAACAATGCATGGACCATATCTAAATTTCCTATTTTAACTGCCAAATGAAGCGGAATAGATCCATGATTGTCTTGTATATTGACATTAATACCAGAAACTTGTAACAATCTATTGACTATAGCTAAACTTCCTATTTTAACTGCCAAATGAAGCAGCGTAAATCCATGATTGTCTTGTATATTAACATTAATACCAGGAATTTGTAACAATCTATTGACTATAGCTAAACTTCCTATTTTAATTGCCAAATGAAGCAGCGTAGACCTATTATTGTTCTGTATATTGACATTAATACCAGGAATTTTTAGCAATGCATTGACTATAGCTAAATTCCCTGCCATAATTGCTGTATGAAGCGGAGTAGATCTATTATTGTTCTGTATATTGACATTAATACCAGGAATTTGTAACAATGCATGGACTATAGCTAAATTCCCTGTCATAATTGCTGTATGAGGGGGGGTAGATCTACTATTATTTTGTGTATTGACATTAATATTAGAAATTTCTAGCAAGGTATTGACTGCCGCTAAATTCTCTATCATAATTGCTGTATGAAGCGGAGTACGGCCATGGTTATTTTTTATATTGACATCAATTCCAGGAACTTCTAACAATATTTCAACTAATTCTTTATGTTCTTGCTCAACTGCTAGATGCAAGAGCGTAGATCCACCTTCATATTGTTTATTTATCTTAACGTTATCGCTTGATAATAATAACTTAGTCAGGACTTTCGCAAAGTATTGAATAATTGATATTTTTGTAGTTATAGTTACTAACTTCAAATTATTGTACTCAACGATGAAAGTTACTACGCAACT
>NZ_QWJI01000044.1 GCF_004354815.1 Cardinium endosymbiont of Culicoides punctatus | reverse complement strand
ATTATTGATTATCAATACTATAAAACATGTCCATGTCTAAAAATGCAAACACAATTATCTGTTTTGCGAAAGTCCTGTTTTGGCTAAAAGTTCGAACCACGTTCCATCTTGCTTGTATTTAGCAATATTCATAACGCAATATTGAACAATTTTGATACCTAAAAAATAGGTATTTTACTGCACGTTTTTCCCCACTTGCTAGGTTTATTTTGAACGAGCTTTACGAAGTAAAGCGTAGTAATTCTGCGCTTTACTTTAAAGACGTTAAAAATCGGGGAGCGAGCAAGCGGGAAAAAGCCAGAAAAATGCGTTTTGTGATTATATAAAAGCTTCCTTATTTCGTTAATAAATCCTGCCTAAAAAACAGGTTAAAAGAATGGCATAAAAGGCATTAAAATGTTAATTAATAATTCGTTTATAAATTTATTAAATCTGCAAAAAGCTACCTTATTCTTTGCTATTTGTGCACTCTGTTTTAAGCATTATAGTCTATGCTAAAAAATTAGGTTAAAAACATTCAATGTCATTGCTTTATATTTTCATATATTTAAGCTACTACTAATAAATACCCTAAATATGCATTATGTATTTTTTAAAGAAAATCAGATTTTTATTAGTACACATCTGTTTATTTAGTACGATTTTTTTTCATTCTATTCGTTCTGTTTTTGCTGATGATTTGCCCACTTTTTATATTAGGAGTATTATTTTAGACGATGATGATTTTTTAAGTAAAAAAGAGCGTAGTAACATTGTTACTCCCCATCTTAACCATTATCTATCTGCAGAGGATATCAATGGCATTATCCAACAAGTAAAGAGTGTCTATATTCAAAAAGGCTATCCTACAGTAGTTGTTAAAATACCCTTGCATCAAAATTTAAGTAGTGGGATGCTCACCCTTCAAGTTATTCATGGTTTTATTGAACGTATTATTATGGATAAAGATACCCTTAAAGATCGTTGGCAAGTTTTTTTAGCCTTCCCTTACATGCGTAAACGTTTTTTGCACCTCAAAGATCTAGAGCAAGGTATCGACCAACTTAATTCTTTGTCATCTAATACGGTATCTATGTGTATTCTTCCGGGAAGATTACCAGGTAGTTCTATTATTCAAATTACACGCTCAGTTCATTCACAATTTCGTGTAGATACAGGAACTGATAATTTTGGAGAAAGTAATGGTTCTTCTATAAGGTGGAAATCGAATCTATCCATAGATAATCTTTTTATAAGTAATGACACTCAGGACTTTCGCAAAGTATTGAATAATTGATATTTTTGTAGTTATAGTTACTAACTTCAAATTATTGTACTCAACGATGAAAGTTACTACGCAACT
>NZ_QWJI01000043.1 GCF_004354815.1 Cardinium endosymbiont of Culicoides punctatus | reverse complement strand
TTATGATAGTCATTGATAGTATAAATAAAGGTAACGCTTGGGCTAAGTAAAATCATATATTTGTACCACCACCGTATTTTTGGTAGAACAGATGTTATGCTAGACTTTTTGGAGCACAATCTACCAGCAGAGGTTTTTAGTAAGGTAGATAAGTCAACTTTACGATTGACTAACAAAAGCTTTGTTAACCCAGTAGGTACACGTGGAGAAAGTGATTTAGTGTTTCAAGCAACCATGAATAATCAAGATGGATATATATATATTTTATCTGAACATCAGTCAAAAATAGACAAATATATGCCACTACGTTTCATGGAGTATAACTTAAAACTGTTTAGACAGCATTTACATGAAAATAAGGATTCAGATGAATTACCGTTGGTATTAAATATATGTGTATACAATGGTAAAGAGGCTTATACAGGGAAGAGGAGTCTTCTTTCTATGTTTAAAGTACCAGAATTAGCTAAATCTTATACATTTGGTGATTTTGAGCTTGTCGATTTAACACATACATCTGATAATGAATTAGTTAAACAGAATATGGCCGCATTAGGCGAATTGATTCTTAAATATGGTAAGAGCAAGAATTTTAGTAGCATACTAAAATTCAATGAGTTTTTGAAATATTTATTATCATGTAGTGATCTATACGATACGCAATATTATGAAAACACATTTTTATATATCTTAGCTATAGCTGAGGATAATGATATCTTAGAAACGTTAAAATCTATCAACCCAGAAACTAAAGAATTAGTTATGACAGCAGCAACAAGACTAATACAACAAGGTGAGCAACTTGGATTAAAGAAAGGAAGACAGGAAGAGAAATATAAAATAGCACAAGAAATGCTAGCAGAAGGATTTGATATAGTCAAAATTTCTCGCATTACTGGTCTTACAGAACGAGAAATTAAAAACCTGTCTACAGATAAATTATAAATATTTTTGCTTTTTCTAGTCATAAAGATTGGATAGAGAAATTCTTTATCTTGATTTTTTATTCTTAAAACGACCGTTTTAAGGATGCTTTTGGCAAGATTGTGTAAAATGTTTATTATCCTCGTTGTCTGTTAACTTCCTTACCATGTACATGCTGACGGTTACCAAGAATAGCATCTTTAGTAATTTGATTACCTTCTTCATCGTAGATGGTAAAATCAAATTTTTGTTCAACATTACGAATTTTACTAGAGAAATTAAGTCCTATAAGGACGATATTTTTGTCTTTATAAAGAAACTTTTCTCTATAATTATTACCTTCTATCTGGCCTAAAGCAGTATTAGAATTTTGGGTGGTGGTACAAATATATGATTTTACTTAGCCCAAGCGTTACCTTTATTTATGCTATCAATGACTATCATGATTGC
>NZ_QWJI01000042.1 GCF_004354815.1 Cardinium endosymbiont of Culicoides punctatus | reverse complement strand
TGAACCCTTAAAAATTTTTCAGGAAAAGTTATGGCGTAATCCATATACAGCTTTTAATTAAAAATGCGAAAGTCCTGATAGTATCTGATACTGCTCTTGGAGTAAGAATACCGCGGCTTTGCATTCTATCAAGGGCATGTCCTGAAAACTTTCTTCCTTCTATAATTGTATCCATATTTCTATTAGTAAGTTGTAATTCAGGTCTTTCTAATCCAGTATCTTGTCCAGATTTATGTCCTCTCTTTCCTACTGGTGTTTTAGCTGATACTGCCCCCTTATTCCCGTCTATTACTCTTGCATCAAAAAAGGTATTCTTTGTAGCACCGCTATATGCTACAGAAAAAATCAATACAACAAAATATAGCCACTTTTTCATGCTGGTAATTTACGGTTTACAATCCAGTTATTTTTTTTCATCTGATTTTTCATTTGAAGATTTTCATATGAAGAAAAATTTGATAATATATTTTTGATTGGTTCTGTTCCTTTTATAGGGAGGGTTATAGGGATAAAAGGTTGCTTACAGGCTGGCTCCAGTGGCTATTTGCAGCGCAAAAACATAAAATGAATTATGGTGCAAAAAGACCTTAATATAAAAAGTGAAAAGATTTTTTTTAGCACCATAATGGAAGCGATTTTATGTTAAATAGCTTACCCCAGTTTTTTATTCCATAAATGGAACTGGGAATGATAAGAGTGGAATGACTTTTTGTAGCTGTTATACAGCTACAAAAAGTATGGAATAAAAAACTGGGGGCACTGGAAGCCTTGGCTGTAAGCGCCTTGAGCAAAGGGGGTGGGTAAAATATTACAGAACCAATAAAAAATTATTATTTGCCGCTTGATTTCAAGTGAAGAAAAAAATTGATAACAGATCCGTTCGAATTCAAGTGAAAGAAAAAATAAATAGTAAATTAACTTGGTTTCAAATGAAGAGAAAAAAATTCATTATATTACTGTATATCAAATAAAAATTATTGTAATGGATGAAACTGTAAAACGTATTCTCGTAAATCTTCACTGTCTTGTTTTCGATAGTGTTCAACACTGCTAACATGTTTAAATCCTGCATAGTATTGTGTTTTTCGTAAACCATATTGCTTAATCCAAAGTGTAATCCTAGATTGTCTAAATTGTTTTAAACGTCTGATATCCATTTGTAAGGATACTCCATGACTACGCATTTGCCTGTTTAGGTTCTTAATTTGATGGTAAAATTGATTTTCATTGGTTGCCTCTGGACTAATAAATTTTTCGGTACGCTTATCTCTATGATTTTCCATATAATCATGTATCTGTAATATCTGATGTGCTTCTAATTTCAATGTTCTAGATATTTTTGTTTTTACTCCTCCAGGAACAAATAATTTCCCTGTATTAAAATTTAAATGTTGTATTTCTAGTCGTATAATATCACTTGCATCTAATGCCTGATACACACTCAATCCCAATAATATTTTATCGCTGTATCGGAAAAAGCTTTTCTTATTTTGTGATGTATAAGTGTGATAAATATGATCTAGTTCTTCTTCGGTAAATAATACTTGTTGTTGTTTTTCAATGCCTGTTATACGTACTTGATAGGCAATATTAGGAAGATTTAACCAGCGATAATAATGACTTATGGATCTAAGATAATCGTTAATGACCTGTTTACTTTTAATTTGTTGTAAGTATGAGATATAATTTATTAAGTCTTTATAAGTGGCCTCTTCTAAATGAATATTATTGGTTGTAAGCCAATTTATATAATAGTTTGCATAAGATGAGTGTCTTTGTATTGTCTTAGCTACAAATCCTTGTTTAACTAAGTAAGATGTAAAGTCACTTTGTATCATGTATTCAAATGTTTTCAAGTGAAGAAAAAATTATGATTAAGTAGTGATTGGTTTTAAAATGAAAAAAATTAGGTGGTGGTACAAATATATGATTTTACTTAGCCCAAGCGTTACCTTTATTTATGCTATCAATGACTATCATGATTGC
>NZ_QWJI01000041.1 GCF_004354815.1 Cardinium endosymbiont of Culicoides punctatus | reverse complement strand
AAAATTAGCCGTTTTTTATCAAATATAGTGGAAAATCCTCAATGTCAGTCTTTTATCCCATCATATATTTGTACCACCACCCAAATTTAATCATAAAATGAGGGATGGCGCTATTCCAATTAAGAATTGGCATGGTCCATTTTCTAGTCATATAATTAACAGCTAAATATAATATGTTAAAAACAGCATTATCATTAGGGAAAACTTTTTTATTTTTTATGTCCTTTCTAAACTGACTATTAGCAGATTCTATACTATTTGTAGTATAAATAATTCTCCTTATCTCTTCGGGATACTGCAAAAAACCTATCAAATTATCCCAATTATTATACCATGATTTGGCAATATATGGATATTGTTTACTCCATTTTTTATCAAATGCTTCTAAAGCACCCAGTGCTTCTTCTTCAGTAGATGCCTTGTAAATAGGCTTTAAATCAGCTACTATTTCTTTACGATCTTTATAAGACAGATATTTTAAGCTATTTCTGATCTGGTGCACTATACAAAGTTGGTGATCTGTTTTCGGATAAACTGCCTGTATAGCATCAGACATACCTGTTAAATTATCACTGCAAGCAATTAAAATATCTTTAAGTCCTCTATTTTTTAACTCTGTCAAGTTACCAAGCCAAAATTTAGCCCCTTCATTTTCACTGATCCATAGTCCTAAAATATCTTTTCTTCCAGATAGATCTATACCTAAAGCAACGTATACCGACTTATTTATAATGCGCTTATCTTGCCTTACTTTTACCACAAGGCAATCGAAATATACTATAGCATATACGAATGCAAGCGGACGGTTTTGCCATAAAAAACTTCATCCATAACATTATCAGTAATTTTACTTATCAGACTTTCACTTATAGTAGCATTATATAATTCTTCTAATTGTATCTTAATATCAGATAAGCTCATACCTTTGGCATATAAGGATAGAATTTTTTGGTCAAAGCCATCTATTCTTCTCTGTTGCTTAGGTATGATTATAGGCTCAAATGTACCAGATCTATCCCTTGGAATATTTAGCTCTATTATCGCCTTGGTCTGTAATTAAATGCTTGGTGTAGCTGCCATTTCTAGCATTATCAGACTGACTTCTACTATATTTGCTATAACCTAAATGGTCGTCTAGTTCAGCTGCTAGAGCACGTTCTACTATGTTTTTAGTTAAAACCTTTAATAAACCGTCTTGGGCAAAAATAGTTGATAAATCTGCTCCTCCTTCTAACAATAAATCTATGGCTGCTTGAACCTTAGAGTTAGTCGGTGTTTTCTTTTTTGATTGCATAAGTTTAGTGTGTTTACGTAATTAGAACAAAACTAAAAAAACATTTTACACAATCTTTTCAGAAGCCTCTGATTATTAAATATTACCCCCTATTTTAATACTTTTTTACTCCAAAAACGAATAAATAGGTACTTACGCAACAGGTCTAATGAATGTTATATTGATTTATTTGCATACATAGTTTTGTTTTTTGTCTTTGTTAAAGCCATTATTTACTACATTTACGTTAGTGAGGCATTCAGAATAGCTTTCTGTAATGTGTTTGCTTAAAAAAATTAACCACTTTTTATTAAACGACATAAAATACACTCAAAATCAAATGCTTATTTCATCATATATGTGTACCAAAACCAAAAATGCAAGCAAAATTATCTATTATGCGAAAGTTCTATAATATATTTCTTCCTATTTCTTGGACACGTTTTTTTCTAGAAAAACTTCCAAAGCTAGAAAATTGGACACATTGACCTTCTATAACTAGATCTTGAATTATATCCGTTAAAGAATCAATGATAGTCCTGATGTTGTTTTTATCTAAACCTGTTTTAATTGATACTAATAATATCAATTCTGACGTTGTCATGATTTTTAGCACTTTATAAATAAATATATACTTATTTAGTAATTTTAGAAAAATACGCTCTTAGGGCCTGAGAAATAACAAATGAATTATTTATACCAAGAGATGTCGCATATTGAACTACCTGAGCATGCAAAGCTTTATCCATCTTGATAAGATATTTACAGGACTTTCGCAAAGTAGTGAATAATTGATATTTTTAGTGAATAATTGATATTTTTGTAGTTATAGTTACTAACTTCAAATTATTGTACTCAACGATGAAAGTTACTACGCAACT
>NZ_QWJI01000040.1 GCF_004354815.1 Cardinium endosymbiont of Culicoides punctatus | reverse complement strand
GCGAGAAACATTTGCTATAGATATACTTCTTGCACAGAAATATCTGAGCATGGAACCCGAAATAGCTAAAGCGCTAGGTGATGTAGCACATAATGTTATATTTCATATAACTAAAGAGGGAAAAGAATGATTTTGAGGCTTTCTGATATATTTTCCGGTCGCAAAAATTTATGGAATCATCCACATATAGATTTTAATTAAAAGAGAGAAAGTCCTGAAAAAAATTGTCTTAAAAAATCAGTTCAGTATAAGTTTAATTAAAAAAAATAATCGTTATGGCTTTTTTATATACCGTTAATGGAATTTCAGGTACTCCTAGACAAGAAATAACAAATTATATAGCGGAATATTTTGAAAAAAAAGGGGAAAAAGTAACCTTCATAACTGATCCAAAGGGATCTAACTATGGAAGACTAGCTAATGAAATAGTCGTGGATCATCATATTGTATTATCCTCTTTTACAGAAGCTTTGCTTTACCTGACTTGTAGTAAAGAAATATTTGATCAGGTTGACCGGAATAGTCACGCTATAGTAGTCTCTAAAGGTTCCTTTTTAGAAACCTTTGGCTATCAAAATCAGCTATCTGATTGGGAGCTTGAAGATGCTAGGAAGATCTTTTTTCTATTTTCTAAACATATAAGGAATACCTATCCCTTGCTTTCTATTGTTCTTACGGAAGATTACATAACAGCGGAAAAACGTGCTGGAAAAAAGTTTGAATACAAGAACAAGGAAGAAAAATATTTAAACGACTCAAATCGTTTCTTGCGTATTAAAGAACATCCTATTATTCAAGAGATAGGTATTAAATTGGTTAATATATCAGTAAGAAGCAGGAATCCAATGACTGTATTTCAAGAAGAAATAGAACCTATTTTATAGTTATAAGCCTTAACAATGTCTGTTATGAATTATAATTAGAAGACCTGATGGAAGGCCCACACGAATCGGCTGGTAGGAGCAGGAGGTTTCAAATGATACTACTTTGCCCAAATAGACATGTTTTTTTGTATTGAAAATGAATAAATTAGAGGCTTTTTAAAAGCTCTCGTGAAGTTGTATAACCCACATTCCGAACCTGATTTTTAGATTCTTATTAGTGCGTAGAGTGACAGCCTCCTTGCGTTAGCTGCCCCCCTTATTAGAACCCATCGTTCCCTATTAAGGCAGTGAGCTCAAGATAGTATGCATTTCACATGATATTTCATAATAAACGATGGTACACCGTTACTAACGGAAGTGGGTAGTGTTTCAAGTCTGTCGAAATCTTTATATATTTGTAGTGACTAAAAAGTTTTAGCCCGGATCCGTCTTATGGAGCAATGATGATATGCTCCGATAAAGCATCTATTCATGTAGTCTTTTAATACATTACAGCCTACATAGCTCATAAGACACATCGAGCAACAACCATTCATTGGTAGAAAAAATGTTTATTCAAACAAATAAAAGAATTTGCATATTATTCCTGTGTCTTATACTATCTTTAGTTTCATGTAAAACGAATAAGTATGGTATGCATCAAGATCCACAAGATTTAGAAAATAAAAGACCATCGGAAGATGTAGAAATAGGGTCTGATAGTAAAAGACAAAAATTAGCCTACACAGGGGTTTTACCTATTTGTCAATCTGATATTAGAGATGTAATTCATTCAGGATATTACGCAGATAAAACAGAGTATGTTTGGCGTTTAATAAAAAGAAATGGCCCTGTATTCTTGGTACGTCCACGTAGATTTGGAAAAACGTTATTAATAGATACGATAGATAAAATTGCACAAGGAGAGGAATATAGACATTTGTTTTCAGATTGCTTTATAGAGACAGGTGCAATCAAATTAAATCCAGACGATCCCAATGAAACACCTCAAAAATATGTTCCATTAGGTGGAAAATGGCCAAAATACCCAGTGATTAGGTTGGATTTTTCTCAACTAAACAACAAAACACCAGACGAGCTAGAACAAGATATCATGGAGGTACTGGATGAGATTGCTTCACGTTATAATATAGTAATAGAAGGAAAGTCATATCAAGCTAAATATAGAAAACTTTTAAACAAGCTCATGACGTTAAAGCATGACTACGAACCTAAAGTCATTGTCTTAATAGATGAATATGATAGTTCCATAGCAAAGCTTAAGTCTAATCTTGATAAGCTGTATCAAGCATATAAAATTAAAGAAGATAGTAAATCAAAGCCTCAAGTTATTGCTGATGCTGAGACTTTATACAAAAAAAATAAAGATATTCTTGAAGGTTTTTTATCTACAGTAAAAAGCTATTCAGGTTCTTGTCAATTAATACTTTTAACAGGCGTATATAAATTCAGTCTCAGTGAATTAGGTTCAGGTGCTAATATATTTCATCCAGGCAATGTATCTCTTCTTACACAATATGCAGGTGTTGTTGGGTATACTAAAGAACATATTGAAACAATCTTTAAAAGATATCCATT
>NZ_QWJI01000039.1 GCF_004354815.1 Cardinium endosymbiont of Culicoides punctatus | reverse complement strand
AGTTGCGTAGTAACTTTCATCGTTGAGTACAATAATTTGAAGTTAGTAACTATAACTACAAAAATATCAATTATTCAATACTTTGCGAAAGTCCTGCTAGACTCATCAATATTCTCTTGCTCAAGCTTGAGGTTCTCTATATTTTCAATTTTAAAATCTACACCAAACTTTTCTTTAAATAGATCAGGTGTCCATTGACTAAAACCTACAGGCTTTGATTCTATCTCTTCAGGTCGAGTTCTTTTTCTAGTACGATTATCGGCATGATGTTTTCCACGGTCTTTTTTTGCATCCAATAATTGATGGTTAGAACACGACTGACCCAATAAGAGTAATAAAAGACATATAACTGACTTTAAATGTTTATAAATCATATTGAAACATATATTAATGGTGCATCTTGCACAAGATGATTGATAACCTGTTTTGCTTAGAGAAGTATTACTAAGTGATATAACAAACTAGTGATCTAAAAAACTTAAGGCCAGTAGGAGTTTTTGAAATGCAGAAATACGCAGACAATCAGAAATAAACGGGAATGATCGTATTTTTCATTACATCACGCCCACTGTTCAACCTGATGCAAAGTTATGCATATTAAGGGAATAAGACAACAAGCGTTCATTTCAAAAATTGCTTCTTTATGCAGATACATAAATAGACATACAAATCATTAATTTTAGTCCGTTATCAACGTAGTTAAAACCATATACCCCTCTTCTTGAACGGCAATGGTATGCTCAAAATGAGCAGCATCTTTTCCATCCTGTGTAGTAACCGTCCATCTATCTTTTAATGTTTTGATAGCAGGGCGACCAAAGGTTAATATAGGTTCTATAGCCAATACCATACCAGCTTTTAAAATAGGTCCTTGATTTGGATAACCATAATTAAGAATCACAGGTGATTCATGTAGCTTTTTTCCTACACCATGTCCACTAAATTCTTTGACAATACCCAGTTTATGCTGCGTAGCATACTTGCCTATGGCATAAGAAATGTTCGAAAGATGTACGCCTGCCTTAATAGCATTTAACCCCTCCCATAAAGCTTTTTCTGTATGCTCTAATAAAAAGCGTTTTTCTTGGGAAATTTCACCTACATTATAGGTCCAAGCGCTATCTCCAATATATCCTTTGTACGCAACACCTATATCAATGCTTATAATATCGCCTTCTTCCAGTAATGCACTAGTTGGTATACCATGTATTACACCATCATTAATGGAAATACAAGTAGCATTTGGAAAGCTGCGATACCCTTTAAATATTGGGATGGCATCATTGCTACGAATAGTCTCTTCTACAATTGTGTCTAGCTCTATGCCACTGATGCCTGGTCGAATGATTTCTTTTAGTTTACTATGACAAAGTGCCACAATATGCCCCGCTTGTCTCAATAATGCTATTTCGGAACCAGTTCGTATGTTTATCATATAAAATTACTTAGAATACTATTGTAGCATTTTCAACAAAACAGATGCTCTGACTAAAGCAGATATGCAATTAAAGACGAAGAATAGCTAAAAATTAATTGCATGGAATAGAAAAAAGTGGAGAATATCGGATTCGAACCGATGACCCCTTGCTTGCAAAGCAAGTGCTCTAACCAGCTGAGCTAATCCCCCAACAGCATCACACCAATCTCAGCGGCATGTACATTATATAAATCATAACATTAAACCAAAACAATCAAAAATCAACCCATATTGGACCTTTCCTTAATTATTTTTTAATTCCTTGATGCCTATCAAAACAAATATAGGAGGGTTTGTTGAAAAAATCAAATAAAAACAGCTTTATTTGTATGTCTGTTATCTGTACAATACACATAAATAAAATACCATTGTGATTATATCTATTATTGTAGCCACCTCATTAAATGGTGTAATTGGAAAAGAAAATGCACTACTATGGCATATGCCAGCAGATTTACGTGCGTTTAAAAGTAAAACCATAGGGCATTATATACTAATGGGTAGTCGTACTTTCCATTCTATTGGTCGTGTGTTGCCTGGTAGAACGACTATAGTGGTAAGTACAAAGATGGATCAGTCGGTTAAAGATTATCATGTTGTAAGAAGCATTGAAGATGGCCTATTTTCAGCAAAAAATCAAGGAGAATCAGAGCTATTTGTCATTGGAGGTGGAGAAATTTATGCACAAACATTACCATTGGCTCATAAGATTTACCTGACTAAAATTCATACAAACGTAACAGGAGATACTTACTTTCCTACACTAGGCAAAGAATGGATACAACGCTCTCTGATACCATGCAAAGCAGATGAGCATAATGCATATGATTATGAATTTATTACATTAGAAAGAGAAGCAAAAAAATACTAAATTGCAAAGCATGTGTACCATTTTAGGGTTAATTTAATACTTAATTTTTTGGTGGTGGTACAAATATATGATGGGATAAAAGACTGACATTGAGGATTTTCCACTATATTTGATAAAAAACGGCT
>NZ_QWJI01000038.1 GCF_004354815.1 Cardinium endosymbiont of Culicoides punctatus | reverse complement strand
CGGTGGTGGTACAAATATATGATGGAATAAGTATTTGATCTTGAGTGTATTTTATGTCGTTTAATAAGAAGTGGTTAATTTTTTTTAAGCAAACACATTACAGAAAGCTATTCTGAATACCTCACTAACATAGATATAGTAAATAATGGCTTTAACAAAGACAAAAAATAGAATTATTTATGCAAAAAAATCAATAAAATATTCATTATCAAAACAAAAATATAAAATCTAGTTTGAGTAATTTAGTATCATATATTTGTACCACCACCATAATTTGTATAGCCACTTGCTATTAATCTAAAATTATTTTGTATATTTGTAGCGTAGCAAAGAGAATAACTTTATTTGTCTTTGTAGAGATGTAACAACATCTCGGTTGTTTAAGTGCTTCTATGTAGTCTTTCTTTTTTATTAGTGCCTACGTAGTTCATTAAGACATATCGAACAAATAAGGAATTCAATTATCTTAAATTATAAAAAGAGTCTTGATAGGCAACCAATCGGCTTGTACATTAAATTAAAATAAAAAATATCCTATAGAAGTGATAATTATTGGCATTGTCAGAATGTATAAAAACTCCTCTTGGAACAAATTTTGATTTAACAAAAACAGCCTTAATGGCCTACTTGACTGCTCTAATTTTAGTTAATTAATTGCTACGGATATTGTGCTGGAATCAATGCTTTAATAATAGAATGCTATTCCATCACGATAGGTAACATAAAACAAAAGGTTTAAATAAAATATCAATATAAATAAAACAATATGTGTAACTATATTAAATTTCCATACATACGGTCGAATTCCATAAAAACAATATACGGAATATCTGTATTATTTACAACCTCTTGTAGTAAGATAAGTAATAATCATAACGCTAAAAATCAGCAACCAGATATGTGTCATATGCCTGAAATTAACAGGCTTCTTGATATAGGAAACAGTGATAGGCAGAGGCTTTTTCATGAGGCAGTATTAAAGAATGATATAAATGAAGTTCAGCAGTTATTATCAGATAGAAACGTTAATGTAAACAAAAAAAATGACGAAGGTAATACCGCTTTATATACAGTATTAGAACGTGTATTATCTGAACCTAATACAATGGATTTTATGCCAATGTTTGATCTATTAATAAAAGCTAAGGCACATCTAAATGAACCAAATAAAGATCGTAAAATGCTACTTCATAAGGCAGCAGAGTGTGGTCATCAAGGAATAGTTGATGCCTTAATAAAAGCTAAGGCATATCTAAATATAAAAGATAAAAAAGGGGAAACACCACTTCATAAGGCAGCAGCTAATGGTCATCAAGAAATAGTTGAGGCCTTAATAAAGGCTAAGGCTGATCTAAATATACAAAATAAAGATGTGCGTACACCATTTTATCTTGCGATCTTAATAAAAGATTGCGGTAGGCATACACCACTTCATATTGCAGCAAAGGAAGGTCAAAAAGAAATAGTTGTGGCCTTAATAAAGGCTGGGGCTGATCTAAATAGAAAAGGTCAATATGGGCATACACCACTTCATATTGCAGCAGAGTGTGGTCATCAAGGAATAGTTGAGGCCTTAATAAAGGCTGGGGCTAATCTAAATATACAACATAAATGCGGGGAGACACCACTTCATTTTGCAGCAAATAGGGGTCATAAAGAAATAGCTAAAATGTTAATAGATGCGAAGGTAGATCTAAATATACAAGATAAAGACGGGCATACACCACTTTATTATGCAGCAAATAGGGGTCATAAAGAAATAGCTAAAATGTTAATAGATGCGAAAGCAGATCTAAAGATACAAAATCACAACAGTGATACACCACTTCATTATGCAGCAAATAGGGGTCATAAAGAAATAGCTAAAATGTTAATAGATGCGAAAGCAGATCTAAATAGAAAAGATAAAGACGGGGAGACACCACTTCATTATGCAGCAAATAGGGGTCATAAAGAAATAGCTAAAATGTTAATAGATGCGAAGGTAGATCTAAATATACAAAATGACAACGGGCATACACCACTTTATTATGCAGCAGATAGCGGTCATAAAGAAATAGTTGAAGCCTTAATAAATGCGAAGGTAGATCTAAATAGAAAAGATAAAGACGGGGAGACACCACTTCATATTGCAGCAAAGGAAGGTCAAAAAGAAATAGTTGTGGCCTTAATAAATGCTGGGGCAGATCTAAATAGAAAAGATAAATACGGGGAAACACCACTTCATATTGCAGCAAAGGAAGGTCAAAAAGAAATAGCTAAGGCCTTAATAGATGCTGAGGCAGATCTAAATATAGAAAATAAATACTGGGAAACACCACTTCATATTGCAGCAGAGGAAGATCAAAAAGAAATAGTTGTGGCCTTAATAAATGCGAAGGCAAATCTAAATATACCAAATAAAAAGGGGAAGACACCTCTTTATTATGCAGCAAATAGCGGTCATAAAGAAATAGTTGAAGCCTTAATAAATGCGAAGGTAGATCTAAATATACCAAATAAATACGGGGAAACACCACTTGATATTGCATTAGAGAGTGGTTATAACGAAATAGTTGAAATCTTACAAAATATTGATAAAGATTCAAATCTAGAATATTCACTTAAAGCAGGTACAGGACTTTCGCAAAGTAGTGAATAATTGATATTTTTAGTGAATAATTGATATTTTTGTAGTTATAGTTACTAACTTCAAATTATTGTACTCAACGATGAAAGTTACTACGCAACT
>NZ_QWJI01000037.1 GCF_004354815.1 Cardinium endosymbiont of Culicoides punctatus | reverse complement strand
TGAACCCTTAAAAATTTTTCAGGAAAAGTTATGGCGTAATCCATATACAGCTTTTAATTAAAAATGCGAAAGTCCTGGAAGAAACAGATGATATTATAAATAAAGAATTTAAGAAACATAACACCCGAAGCCAAGGATAAATGTGTAAAGAGTATACTGGGAGGCTTTTGAAGAGATTGTGTAAATATACATAATTCATTTAAAATCCTACATTCCGCCCTTTTTTTCAATGATAAGGATGATGAAGTACTCAAAACGTTTGCTAAATGTTAAAGACTTACCCACATAAACATAACTAGACATTAAGCTACCAATTTTATATTTTAATACAAAAGCTTGTTTTTTATAAAAAAGTTACCTATAATAACTTCTGCTAATAAAGTGGTAAATATAAGGTATCTAGATAAAGGTATCTAGAAAAACAGTTTTCAGCATTTATATAACCTTTTTAAAGCAAAAATTCCTATGATACTATCCAATCTTCCACTCCTTATGGCAGGAGCTTTTTTGTTATTTACATTGGCTGCAGGGATTTACTTTGGTAAAAAGACCACCAGCCTTAAAGAATATGCTGTAGGTCATAAAAACTTTGCCACAGCTACGCTGGTAGCTACGGTATTAGCCACAATTATTGGAGGAGGAGGATTAATACGAAATGTACAACAAGTGCATAACCAAGGTTTATATTGGATATTATTTTCAATAATAGGAAATGTAGATATTTGGATGGTTAGTGCTCTTGCAGATCGCATGGGACCATTTATGAACCACCTCTCTATGGCGGAAAGTATCGGTCGTATATATGGTAAAATGCCAAGAGCTATTACTGCAATAGCTTGCATTATGGCTGCTATTGCTACTCTTGCTATTCAAATTAATGTTATATCATTAGCCATCAATATGTGTACAGGTATGGATAATCCTAAAATCATAACTATTATTGCTACACTTATTCTTATTTTTTATTCTACATTTGGAGGTATTCGTGCAGTAACTTATACAGATGCATTGCAATTTATAACCTTTTTGGCAATTATTCCTGTATTAGCCTGGCTTATGTTCCAAAAAACGGGAAAGTCAATGGGAGAAACCCTAACCTTTTTACAGACACAAGAAAAATTTCAATTTTCTAGTGTGGTTAGATGGGATACCAGTTTAATCAGTATCATTGCATTGATTTTATCTGCTTTAATGTCTGCTATAGAACCACCAACAATACAAAGAATCTATATGGCTTCTAGTCCAATACAAGCCAAAAGAGTTTTTCTGTATACCAGCGTACTCCGTTTTGTTATCATAATTTTTATAGTTTTAGTAGGTATAGCTGTCTTTGTAGATGCTCCTGACTTAGCAACAGAAGAGGTTTGGAAGCATATTATAGGTAACATGCACCCATTTCTAAAAGGGCTTATTTGTATCAGCCTTCTTGCACTTACCATGTCTACAGCTGATTCTAGTCTTAATTCTTGCTCCGTTTTAATTAGCCATGATATTGTAGAAAGTATGCGTGGTAAAAAAACAACTATTTCAAATGGACTTAGGCTTGCTAGGGTTACTTCCCTAATTGTAGGTCTATCTGCCATGATCGTAACATTTTATTATAAAGACATCCTAGAGTTGCTGAAATTATCTTTTGATTTTTCTGTCCCAATCATTACAGCTCCTTTTGTATTGGCTGTTTTGGGCTTTCGAGGTACTTCTACTACTGCTCTAATAGGTATGGTTACTGGGGCAGTAACTATAACAGCTTGGAATAAATGGGTTGAACCAAAAACAGATATAGATGGTTCCTTTTTTTGTATGCTGGCTAATGGTATAGCGATGATGGTTGCACATTACTCACGTCCACAGCCAGAAGGTACAGGATGGATGAAAGAGGATGATGAAGCTAAACAGAAAAGACAGGCACAGGAAAGAAAAAAAAAGCGGATGCAAGAAGAAGAAAAGCTCCGTAGTAAGTTAGAGAAACTTAAGCCTAGTCATAAAAGTCTGTTGCTAATGAGCTTTTATATTGGAATTACCACGTTGTTTTCGCTCACTATAATCGGAAAAGATCATTTTACAATTTGGTATGTACTTAGATTAATAACGGCCCTCATTTTTTTTTGTTATGGTATGCATCAAAACAAGGGAGGTACCCATTATATATCTGGAAAGTATTGGGTTATAGGACTGCTTTTTGCACTTTCTATGGATATTTTTTTCCACTGGTTACATAGTACAAATCTTATATTTACCTTATTTTTGGCCTTTGTTCACCTGGCTTTTACTGCCTATATGCTGCCTGCTCATATCAGCATACCTGCTATGGTACTTAACGTTTCAATGCTGGCTTATGCTATCTTCCAGTTAGAAATAGAAGGAATCTTGCAAATAAGTGTCAAAAATATCCCATTGGTTTTAGTATTCGGTGTAGTTGTTCTATTGATTATTTTTTACGCTAAAAATCAAAATAATTTATTAAATAAGAAAATTTTTTACTTGGAACACCAACAGAAAGCTCAAGAAGAACAAAAACTTAAAGAAATTGCATATGGATTGGATATAACGCAAAAAAGAGACAAAGATGTAATTGCGGAAAATGGGACCATTTTAGAAAATGTAGTCAACAATGTAACCCAAGCTATATCCTTTTTGCATAACAGCACTCCGTTATATAAAGAAGATTTTCAGAGTATAATAAATAAATTTACAGATTGGGCGCTATTCTTAAAAAGACATAGTAAATCAAAAGACCATCTTCTGCTTGCTCCAAAAAAAATCACCCTATCGAACTTGATTAGCAAGGTAGAAGTAAAGGTGGAAAATGAATTGGGTATTATGCCAAGAATTTTTATGGAAAAAGAAGAACCACTATCTATGATATGTGATGTCGATAAGATTGTTGATGTATTAGTGACTGCTGTATTGCGCATTGTTAGTAAAGACAATGTAGAAAAAGATATGGTAAGGTTGGATATCCATAGTGCTACATTAATCTTTCATCAATGTGAAAAAGTTCACGAAAAACATGCCGTATTACGTCCTTTTGCAGCCATTACTATTGTAATTAGCAATTACAATACGCCAAGAGAAAATATAACGCCCTATCACAGTTGCTATGATGATAAAATGTTTGTAGAAAACAATTTAAATCGACACCGTAATGTAGATCCAGAGCCTATGGATATCACTACAAGTAATATGCTTGGGATTATCCAATCACATTATGGCTATCTAGAATTGCCTAAACCAGACAAAGATGGTATTTTGATCGCCCTTCCACTGAATGTCAATGATATACGAGAAGAAATGATTGAAAGATTACCCTTAGACTTACTCTCTGCTACCAAATCTGAAATAACTCCAAAGGAAAAAGTTGATTCATTGAAAGTATTAATTGATTTTCATGAATATGCCTGTAGCGTTTCTCATGCTGATCCTGCTATCATAACAGAAATATTGTTACTACTGAGACGTTGTTATGGATTTAAACGCCATATGTGTGGTGAATTATTTTATGTACGTGCTGCAGGCATAGCTACATTGGTTTCGAAATGGGTTGGTATTTCACCCAAACCTGTTTACGCTGCGCTCTTGTATGATTTGGTGCGCTATACCCATCTATCACTTTCCTATATTAGAGCCAACTATAATTTGGGTATTTTTGAATTTGTAAAAAATATACTTGCCATAGATAAACGTAAAGACCTAGAAGAATCCATGTTGTATATAGACAATCGTTTTAAAGATGCTGTCAACGATGATCAACGGGTTGTTCTTTATGTTAAGTTGGCTGAACGCCTTTATGACCTTGAACATGCTGCAGGCTATAGCAACAAGTCAGAGATCCTATCTATGGCGCGAGAAACATTTGCTATAGATATACTTCTTGCACAGAAATATCTGAGCATGGAACCCGAAATAGCTAAAGCGCTAGGTGATGTAGCACATAATGTTATATTTCATATAACTAAAGAGGGAAAAGAATGATTTTGAGGTGTTCTGCTATTTTTTCTAGATAGTATGCACTGGTTAAGTTGTATAGAAATCTTACAAAATATAAATATATGTTTTAAGACTGACTACCAACTATAAATAATACACCTTCTACCAAGAACGTGCCTCAATAGCTTCAGCAATATTTTCTGCCATTTTTAAAGTTTTAATAACTGTAGGAATGATAATTCCTACAAAATTATGCTCTATCCCTCGAGCACGCTGCGCCATATGTACTTCTTGAAAAGAATTTGCAATTACAGGAATAAACCGTAAGGTAAGTGACAAAGATAAACTAATTTTTCTATGATTTAGACCAAAATAAGATAAGAATACTAAAAGCTTCTCTATGCTTTCCATTATGTCAGATGTGCGTGTTGTTAATGTGATCAATAAAGAGAAAAATATTAATATACAAAAACGTATAGCTGCTTTTAAACTGTTTATCCATCCACTATAACTAAACCATACGATGATCAGTACCATACCAATAGACCATAATTGAGCTCGGACCATTTTTAATGGAATCTTAGCAACAATGTATAAAGATATAGTAAGTAAAAGGCTAATGGTTAGTATAAAGAAATTAGAACTTAAGCATAAAACAATTCCAAGAGTAACCAACCAGCATAACTTGATGGCAAAAGATAATCTATGAATAGGAGAATTCCGTTGATAATAACTTTCCAAATTCATATCATCATTTTTTTATATGTGGCGATAGCAACAGAAGGATGTCCATCTGCAACAACCTTACCCTGCTCAAAAACGATTACCCTATCAAAATTTGACAAAAATTCAAGGTCATGAGAAATGACAATAGCAGTTTGGCTTAAATTTTCCATTACTTGAAAAATCTTTTTTTTATTTTTTAAATCTAAAAACGTAGTAGGCTCATCAAATATAATATACTCAGGATCCATTATGACTACTCCGACAATCGCTAATAGTTGCTTTTCTCCATCACTAAGCAGGTGTGCAGAGGATTTACGTAAACATTCCATATTGTATAAAGATAAAAGAGAATCAATTTTTCTATCGATATCAACTTTATTATATCCAATATTTTTTAATCCAAATGCTAAGTCTTCTTCAACTATAGGGAAAACAATTTGATTATCTGGATTTTGAAAAATAAATCCTACTTTACGTCTTATTTCTCTACCACATTTACATGTATGTAAGCCATCTATAATTACAGTACCTTCAGTAGGTAACTTAAGACCATTAAGCAACTTTGCAAAAGTGCTTTTACCACTACCATTGGCACCAATGATACCAATTTTTTTTTCAACTAACTGTAAATTGATATTTTTTAATATATACTTATTATCAATTTTATAACAAACATTTTGTAGTTCTATCATATAAATTTAATATTTCCTTATCTCCAAATCTTCTATACATTAAAAGTGTTTCTCTCTATACATTGTTTTTTGCAACTTTTACATAAATAGCTTTGTTTTTGGTCTTTATTAAAGCCATTTTTGACTACATTTACTTCAGTTAGGAATTGAGACCACTTTTCCATGACATATTACTTTGAGAAAAATGAACCGTTTTTTATCAAATATAATGAAAAATATTCAATGTCAATGATTTATACAATCATATATGTATATCACTACCAAGAATATTTGTTTGTATATTTATATTTTAGTATGTTAATACGATAGAGGCCATCTATAATTAGGTTAATAGATAGGGAATGGCCACGTAAACTTTTCATTTCTGATAGAATTCGTGATGCAACGCAAAAAGGCAAAAATTATATTTTTTTTATTTTTATTCTTGTTTTATTGTACTACTCATTATAGTAGCCATAGTTACTCCTTAGGCATAGACTTTGTGGAAAGAGCTTATTTCAATAAAAATGGCTCTGGTGGATTTAGTCTTAAAGTTGATTTGACAAAAATCGGTAAGCTGATCTCAGTAATCAAATATATTAATAAAGATTATCAACATATTACAAAAATTATTGGATATAATATTTTTTCTGCTGCTGAACAAAGATTAAAAAAAATAGATGGCATTAGTGATATTCGCCTAAAACAGGACAAAGCCATGTTGAAGTTTACTATTAAGTTTGCATTTGAAAATATTAAAGTACTGAATAAAGCTGTTGATCAAATAAATAAAGGACTTGATCCTACCAATATCACTTATTTCAGCTTTAGTGATGAACTATTTGTCCGTGAAGATGTAAATGGTATAGCAAAAAAATTACTCCTTTATAAGGAACATGATAACTGCTTAGTTAATAGTTTAGATTTAGCCTTTTTCTTTAGAGATAGTACCTATACTACCATTTATACATTCCCAAATAAAATTGTAGATTTTAGTAATCCATTCAGTGAGCTTACTGAAGATAAAAAGACAATAGGTATTGCACACCATATATTTGCTATTGGTGAAACAGATGACTCTATAAGTAATCGTATTCACTTTGAAAACAATAACTGACAACTTTTAAAATTTAAACATATGAAAACTAAATATTTTAATGTAAAAGAGAGAATAGAGGCTTTAAAACACTGTCTTTGACTATGTTGGTAAAATAGAACAACTGCAGTTATTAGAAGAAAAAAGTATAGATCCTTTATTTTGGTCTAATCCCGAAAAGTCAGAAAAAACCATTCAATGCATTAAAGCACTAAAAGTAGATATCGATCAGCTAAATACACTACAGACTAAATGGGAAGATCTTCTTTTATTAGAAGAATGGTTTGAACAGAACGTTGTGAATCAAGAGGAATTAGATACGGTAGAATCGGCCATCTCTACTTTACTAGAAGAGCTTGAGTTAAAAAAAATGTTAGATGGGGAGGAGGATCATTTAGATGCCATTATAGATATAAAGCCAGGCGCCGGAGGAGTAGAAAGTCAAGATTGGGCCTATATGCTCACACGCATGTATACCATGTGGGCTACAAAACAAGGCTATACTGTAAAAACTATTCATTATCAATCAGGAGATGGTGCAGGGATAAAAGCCGTTACACTTGAAATAGTAGGTCCATATGCATATGGATATATAAAAGCAGAAATTGGTATTCACCGTTTGGTACGCCTTTCTCCTTTTGATGCTGCAGGTAAAAGACATACTTCATTTGCATCTATTTATGCAGCGCCTGTAATCGACGATTCTATCAAAATAGAGATAAATCCTGCCGATTTAAGTTGGGATACTTTTCGTTCTGGTGGAGCTGGGGGGCAAAATGTTAATAAAGTAGAAACAGCCGTCCGTGTTAAACATATGCCTACTGGTACAGTAGTAGAATGCCAACAAGAGCGTTCTCAACTACAAAATAGAGATAAGGCTTTACAACTGCTCAAATCCAAACTCTATCAGAGAGAACTGGAAAAAAGAAGAGAAAAACAACAACAAATAGAAAATGCTAAGAAAAAAATTGACTTTGGTTCTCAGATTAGAAGTTATGTATTACATCCCTATAAATTGATTAAAGATAGCCGTACAGGACATGAACGTAAAGATGTAGAAAATGTTTTAGATGGAGACCTGAATGGATTCATCAAAAGCTATTTGTTGCATCGTTAAATATAATAAAGGAAAGGCGTTGAAGAACATGGAGCTAGATACCATAGATAAACATATATTAAACATTGTACAGGGCAATGCAAAAATTACTAATGCTGCTCTTGCCCAAAAAATTAACCTATCCCCTGCAGCTACGCTTGAGCGTGTTAGAAAGCTAGAACAATATGAAGTTATTACAAATTATTGTGCAAAAATTAACTATTCTAGGTTAGGATATGCTTCTGAAATTATTGTTGGTGTGAAACTACAAAGAGTTACATCTGAAAATATAAGACTTTTTGAAAAAACTATTGATAAAATCAATCCTATTACAATTTGTTATCAAGTAGTAGGTATATTTGATTTTATTTTAATGGTACAATCACAAAATATGACTCACTATCAAACTATGGTAATAGAAAAAATCTATACGTTAGACATTGTTAAAGAGGTACAAACATTGTCCATTACACAATTGATTAAAAATAAGCATGTTGTTTTTGAGTAGTTAGTTAGTATGTATGGGTATGGATTTACCTACATGATCAAAGCCTTTCCAATTATTTTCCCTCTGTGGATATAAAAAAATTCATGATTTTTGTATTACAATAGGGTGGTGGTACAAATATATGATTTTACTTAGCCCAAGCGTTACCTTTATTTATGCTATCAATGACTATCATGATTGC
>NZ_QWJI01000036.1 GCF_004354815.1 Cardinium endosymbiont of Culicoides punctatus | reverse complement strand
ATTAAGTGGACATCCACTGGATGCTCCTTATCTATTTTATGAAATATTACTTTGCCATGATGTAAAGGTGCTTTATTTCCTTCAAAAGTGAAATATAATAGATTGATATGAAATACTTTTTTGATTTTTAAATAATCTTGATTTGCGCTAAGATGATCCACAATAAGTCTTGAAGTATTAAAACAAGCCTTATGCAAAAATAAATTGGTATAGGAACGATCGATCTCTACGATATAATTATTACCTTCTTCATCTTCTACGATAACATCTGCAATGCTTCGTTTTAAGAGTTTGCTTTCTTTATTGCTTTCACTTTCAAGCAGGGACTTGATTTTAATGGGTTTATACCCTTGGGAACTGAGCAAAGCAGAAATAAACCCCTCGACTATTTCATAGTCACCTTTATCCTTAAGAAGGTATTTGATGGCATAATCAAAACTTATAATTTCTTTCATAGGCATTATCTATTTTATGTATAGTTATACAAGATTGCATGTTTTTTATTACAAAACAAAATTAGTCTATTTTTAACTATAGTATATTTAAACTACTGCTAAAATATTTATAAAATTACATATTTTAATCAACTCAATCAGGCAGTTGGGGACTAAACCATTACCAGCTATTTAATTTTTTCTCGACAAAGTAGACAAGTTGCTGTACTAGGTTTAACCCACTGAGCTATACAATCTAAGTGAAATTTATGCTTGCATTTTAATGCTATTGCATGCTTATGCGCACTAGCATCCACTAATTCAGTATGACAAATAGAACATATTCCGTCCTCTTTAGTAACATCAATAGGATCAAAAATATATTTGAACGCTTTTGTTTTATTCTGATTTTGCTTTGCCTTAGCTAAAAGTTCTTGTATTTCTTTGCGTTTTGCAGAACCCAATTTTGACAAAAATGCACCCCATTTTGTTAGTGTAATACCTTCTGGATTGGCTCCGCGATTTAATAGCAACTTTACAATTTCTACATAACTACCATGTACTGCTTCTACAAGTGGGGTACGTCCGTAACTATTTTTTTGTTCCATATCTATAGCTGGATGCTCTAATAATACTTCTACCATTTCTATAAGACCGCACTCAACTGCTAGAAAAAGTGAGGTCTTTTCTTTAAAACTCTCTTTTTTATTGACATCAGTTCTCTTGTCTCTTAATAATAAACGTACTGCCTTTACCTGATTGGTGTCACGTCTAAATTCATAACTGACTATACCTGCTTGTAATGGCAACCAACTTTCTCTAATAGGTTGATTTATGTCTAGACCTTTGTGCGCTAAAAGGATCTCAAGAATAGGTATATCACCATTGCTCATGGCTATATGGAGTGCGCTGCCACAAATCTGTGCATAATCGGCTTCTGGATTATCCAAGCTGTTAATATTTGCTCCATGTGTGAGCAATAGCTTTACCACTAATACATCACGTGCCCGAGTTGCTATGGTTAGAGGATAGGAGTCTATATAACGAGAAGCACTAGAAGCAACACGTTTGCGCGGTAAGTTAGGATTTGCCTCGTTCTCCAATAAAAATTCAATAATTTCTAGGTATTTATTTTTATTATTTTCTTTAGCCTTGTTTCTACAAAAAATAGCGAAATATAATATAGATTCTTGTACGTAATCTATATTCGGACATGTATATTGAAATAGCCTTATTTCTGTATTTGCAATGCTTCTATGTTTATGTACATCATACTTATTAAAGAGTTCTTTTACTTTTGAGTAATCTCCCTTTTTAATGGCTGATTTGAGATCAGATGCAATACGTTTTTGCTCTATTGTATTATGGATCTTAGTTTTCGTCTTATATGCAATGCTTCTACAAGTACTTATACCAGTAATCATCCATACCATAGCTGAAAATGTGATTATTTTGCAAATGTATTTCATAAATAAATGTGTTAAATATTCTGCATGTAGACCTGTTGCGTAAGTTTTAGGCCCACTAAAGTGGGCCTAAAACTTACTTGAGAGCCATCCATTATGTACAGAAAACTGTGTTTTTTCTATGTACTTACGAAACAGGTCCTTAAGATGATTCGTTTTAATAACTAGTCTAAAAACTTGACCGTTGTACGCGAAGAAATTACTATAGAAAATGAAGTAATAAAAAAATCTCTACCTATCATTCCTTGTTCATACCTTACCCGGTCTTCAGTCCATTTTCTTTTACTGATATAACTACATATACGCATTGTAAGAGCTGCAATTTGATCAGATGTTGCGCACCAAGTAGAAACCATTTTAGGATGATAATTACGTGTATCAGGAGAAACACTAGTAATAACAATGGCCGCAACTGTATTAGAAAAAGCATGCCATCCACTGGTAGCCGGTTTCTTGTCACGTAAATTTAATTGATGTGCTCCAGCTGTCATTAAGCTTATACCTGCATTAGACCAGATGGTTAGTAAATCTGCACGCTGAAAACCCTGTTGCAACTCAAGATATAAGGCAACAGACATTAAAATAAGGTAAGTACTACCTTTGACTAAATTTAGATGTGTCGCATGATCTTTGCTAAAATTATAATTCTTGCCTTTTCTTATCTTACCAAAACAATACTTCCACCCAGCACCAAAAAGATTTGAGGCACTGTTAGCTGCAAACGTAATACTAGCAATAGGTAGCCCCTTGAGCATTTCTTCTATAGGCATCTTTATGACATTCCCCTTGTTGGTAATTATTTTTAATTTCTGATAATCAATAGAATAATTAACCATCGCCTGCTTTATTTCATCTATTTCTGGAAAAGAAATCTCAACATTATTAGAATTTAGGTCTTCCAATGAACTGTCATTACGTATAGTTACCAATACAGGAAAAAATACTTGATTTGGATCAATTCCCGTGGGTACTAATGCCGTATCATTGGATGAAACAGACATTGCTTGGCTGAACGGTGCCGAAAGCGCAGCTCCTGTTACAATCGCATTCTTTAATCCGATATGTTGAGTAACTCGCTTCTGACTACAAGCGCCTAAAGCGTAAAATAGCGTAATCCATAAGATAGATGTATCCACATAATATGTGAGTTTCCTGAAATATTTCATTATCATTGAAAATTTATATTAAAATAACTTAATAACCTTCTGAGAAAGTCTATACCTATAGGCATAGTATGTCTAAAAAACAACCTAGACTATTTCCACCTGAGTCCTTGTATATAAAAAAATTTGTATATGTTGTACACCCTTTGCACCAACCCTTATGCAAGATTATGACACCACTATTTAAATGGATATATACAAAAGAGCCCATGTGTAGGAACGCATAGTATTTACGCTGCATGTGATTGATGGATCACCAGCAACGGGAATAACTCTGGATCCTTATTAAGAATATAAAGAGATTACATCAAATATACAATATCAAATATTGATATTGTATATTGATTATCTTTCCACTATTGTTCTACTGTTCTATCAAAGGCAATAGACCCGGTTGAATCCGTTGCCTGCAAATTGACTTAAGTTCTGATATCCAAGGAGACAGTTCGTTATTTTCATTATATTTTGCACCCCATCGGATATGGAAACAAGCCGTTTCTCGAGCAATACGTTCTTGATCTTCTTTGTTTCTAAAACCTATTGTGCGCATGTTATGCAACCTGTCAGCTAGCTTAATATACACAACACGTATATCCTTGCAATTGGAAAGCATATCTTCTATGATGTACTGAGCAAACAGAAAGCGATACCCATGGGTATTATAATGGGTTACCATATCTACAAGATAAGCTACTTGTTTACCATATAGTAATTCTATTTGTTCGAGGGTAACAAGCGTATCCTCGACAATATCATGCAATAACCCAGCCAAAATAACCTCAGGATCTTTGGTAACCTCTAAAAGAATCTTAGCCACAGCCATAGGATGGGTATAATAAGGTTCTCCAGATTTACGTCTTGTTAGCCCATGTGCCTTTTTAATAAAGGCAATCGTTTTTTCTACCTCTTCTTTGGTTAAAGAGGTCTTTTTAGTAACTAACAAGACCAATTCTTTTTCTTGTGCCAAGCTTTCTGGCGTTTCAGCTACTTCACGATCCAAATCAACAGGATCATACGTTTTTAAACGCATAAAACGTTTACCAGCTATAGGCAATATATAGAGACAAACCAGTTTTTCTTCTGTTTCAGTTATTTCTACATAACCACCATGTGCTTGTACGATGTGCCTACTTTCTACTTGATACAATTTAGATGCTGTTTTCGGTAAGAAAACAGTTGTTGGCATATCATCAACCTGATAGGTTGAAAGTATATGCTCTGGATGAGCAGACGTACTCATACAGAAAGCCAATGCATCCAGCTTCTCTGATAGAGAATCTTTTTCTTGATTTACATCTTGATAGTAATATTTCAGCGTAGTATCTACGATGGTTAGCGTAACGGTAGCATCCAATGCTTGTTCACTTTTGCTAATAGCCAAAAGATTGATGGCTAATAACCGCTCAAACAGTTCGGGATCTGCCTGGAGTGTTTGCTGTGTTGCTTGATTGTATAGCAACAACTGCATAGGTTCGTCTAGACCATGTATGTCACCACGTACTTTGAATATAACAGGGTCTATCACTACAGGCTTGATGTCATTTGCATTCAGATGGAAACGACGTTCTTCTTTGATTCTCTGTAATAATAGGTTGCTAAACTTATATAGACCACTTCTAGTCAGACTCAAGACCTCTCCAAGTTTTGCTTC
>NZ_QWJI01000035.1 GCF_004354815.1 Cardinium endosymbiont of Culicoides punctatus | reverse complement strand
TCTTTAAAATGATCGATACATTTCTAACAAAGAAAAAATTTAAAGATTTTTTTAAGAAAAATATTGCATCTCTATAGCAGGTAGTATTTTTCATATATGCTTCAAGAAATACATATAATGTATTTGTAAATCAATAATAAATAAAATTAATTGATAATATAAAATAGGTCAAAGATTAGAACTTAAGTTGTATTAATAGGCGTTTTCCTAAATGTTACATCTTCTAAGCTAAACGCAACTAAATCACCTTTTATGTATGACAAAACACTATTTAATGGAGCTTGAAATGGATAATAATAACCATCATTACAATAACAAAAACTATCAAGATCTAAATCTCTATCCAAATTAGCAATATCTATCATTTTTTTACTAAATAGCTCAATTATTGGTGTATCGTTTTTAGAATGTATTGTTATTTTGTGTGTTGCTACTTGATTAGGTCTCGAAATACGATCACTATTATCGTATAATTCAGCGCAGTTTCCATAAGCTTGTAAGGCTTCTATATCAATTTGAGGGCACAGAATAAATTCTACCAACACTTCCCAATTTGCTTGCAACCATATGTCAGTAAATTCTTCTTGATGTACGTCACTACCATAGATAGGATCCATATATGGGAATATATCCTCAATGTGAGTGAATGATGACTCTAAGAAAGCTTTAAAATTTAGTAATACTGCGTCTATTATATCTCTACTCATTCTGCTAAATCTTCTAATATTTTTTTTTCTGCTTCTGTTAAAGTTCGTTTACAACCATTACCTGTTGTTTTGATCACTTCAGAACCTTCTGGCAATCCCCCTTTCTCCTTAAAATTATGTTTTGCAGTACCTTTTCCTGGATTTCTAGGTTGTGGCACACTCATCTTTACCCTTTCTGGATTAATATCAATTTTAGTTCCGTCTTTAAATTCAATTTGATATGCTCTACCTTTTCCAGTATTTCTTTGTCGTAATGTAATACTTTTCACTTCTTTACCAAATACTTGTTCTGCTTTTTTAGTTGCATTAGCTATTTGATTAGGCGTTGAGAGTGGTGGTATCTTTTTAAGTCTTGTTGCATCAGCCCCCTTATTCCCAGCTTCTAGTACAACAGGACCAGGAATACTAGTTACTGTTTCGCCTGATTGTAAACCATTTACAAATGCTGCATTTGCTTTAAAAAGAGCACGATGTTTATACCAATCCCTAGTGTCTTTACTAGCTTTCCCTAAGATGAAAATATCAGCAACGCCAAAACAAAGATTTACCATGCCCCATCCATATCTCTCTTGTTTAAAATCTTCTCTAGCAGCTAGAAAATTACCTATTGCTGGTAGACACTCTGCTACACCCTCAGATATCATTTTTGGGTCGTTTCTCTTAATACCTTCTCGTATTTTCTCATTAAAAATCAACTTAGCCCCACTATTCCCTATTAAGGCGCAGGCAGCAGTCATGCTATCAGTAACATCAGGGATATACTTATCGGCCAACCATGCTGTACCAAAAGTAGCTACGTAAATAACTACACGAGATACGTCCTCTATATGACCTGCACCCTCTAGCTCCTCAGCCAGTTTAGCATTTTTACCAAGCTCAGGATCTATATCAGGGATCTCTCCCTTTAGTAGGCCAGGGTGTTCTTTTATATCTTCTTCGCTATAATACATCTCATATGGTAGAGTTGTATCATTAACTAAACTGGCTAATCCATCATCAGCATATTTAACATGCATATCTACCCAGCACTTGAGTTTTATATGCTCTAGTAAGGCTTTTTTACCAAATTTGGCTTCTATCCATCTATAGTTGGATCTTTCACTAATAAGCCCCCCCTCATACAATTGACTCGATTTACCAGAACGTTGTAGAAATAGAGAAGAACTATTCAGATCCTCATACTCTTTTGGATTTTCCGAGGCATGTTGTAGGAGTCGGTCTTTTAATACTTCTGGAGAGATCTCTCCATCAGAATCACAATGCGCTAGAATAGCATCCTGCATACAATTATTGATCCCGCTAGAAGTGACTTTAATATTAGGATCTGTAGGGGTATAGTGAGCCCTACCAGTTTCGGGATCTTTGTAATAGAAGAGTGAGATTACTTTTTTATTACGTCTGCCTTTCTCTTTGCCTATGTCTACAATGCATTGACCATCTGATTTGTTATAGATGATGATTTCTGCATCTAAGGCAGCAGAAAAGGCAAAGGCATGATCTATCGTTAAAGCATCTTTACCGACTTTGTCTAAAAGATGTTTCGTTTCTGGGGAAAGCTGATTATAGAAAGCAGCTCGTTGATCATCAGACAATGCGGACCATTCTTTTTTGGCTTTCGCTAGTTTTTGACCTACAATATGTTTTTTACATACACCTTCTCGATATGTATGAATGAGAGACTTGAGTTCCTCATCTGACTTTTTATAGAGTAGATCGATACCCCAACTTGACAACTTATTGCTAGCAGGTAAAACAAAATGACTATGAATGCTCATGACCAACTTACCTGTCAATACTTGAGAAAATACAGTAGTAATGTACTCTGTAGATGAAGGTTGACAACCATCTAGACGTAATGCTGTATAATTTTCTTTTGAACGAGAATCATATGCCTCTCCAGAACCTTCTTGGTAGGTAGGAACAGTAGCCCTTTCATACGAAGACTCTAGTACGGGAGAGGGACGACTAGTAAGTACTTTTCCTTGTTTATGCGATTGCCTTTTTGTCTCAGCATCCTGAAAAGATGTAATATCTTGACCATGATTTTTTTTCCAATCTTCTTTTTTTTCTTTGTAGCTCTTTAACTCTTCAGCTACTGAATGTAAACCTGTTTCATAATCACGTAAAAAGTTATCTGTTAAATTAGATAAATCGAATGCAATTTTAGTCTTTTCTGCTGCCGTGAATAGTGTATCTAAAGAAATTGATTGTATATCAGATTTTTTATCACCTCCAGAAGAATGCTTGTTATCAAAAGGATGTGTAAAGCCAAATTCTCCGGTTGAAGTATTTTTTGTCCAACTATACTGGCTAAGTATTTGTTTGCATGATCCACTACATATACGCTTGACAATCTCTGATATTTCTGATTCTCTTTTGTGTAGTATCTTTTCTCCTACTTCTATAAATTTAGACTGCCATTGGTTATTGTTCTCTTCTAGATCTACGGATACGCCATCCTGTATGGTAACATTATTTAATAATGCATGACGTAGTTTATTAATTACATTTTCATAGACCAGCTTTTCTATGTATTCCATCATAACTTTTACTACTGTATTTTCTAATACAGCAGATAAGCAGAGCCTAGCTGATTCTTTTTGCAGTGCTTGTTTTAGCAAGTTGGTAGTGATTTCTCTAATACCCTCTTTTACATCTATGGCATTCCTTATAGGAAGAAAATCTTTTGTTTTATTGATGTTTTCCTTTAGCGTATTTACTCCATGTACAATTTTATTCCATCCTAATTCGACAGTAGAACAAAGTACTGATACACCCAATGAAATACACTTATCCTTAAGCCAATCTTCTAGAGGTTGTTCATCACGGCTAATAGCTTTCCAGATAGAAGTTCCGATATCAGATATACCACTTATAATCCAAGATCCACCATAAACACCTAGTGTAGATTTAAATAAACAAGCACCTACAACGATCTGAAAGATGCCTATTAGAGCTATGCCTATTACTGTTCCCCATGGAATCGGAGGAATGCGAGTAACTGTAAAGAACTCGTGCAAGCCTGTTGCTTGTATTTCTGCTATAGCTTGGGTATAGGATATCGTATTATCTAATGGAGTAAGTATAGAGGATATCTTTACCGATTTTTCTAAAAGAATATCATGTTTTTTGGCTATAGCTTCATCTATTACTGCAATTGACTTGTCAATATAGGATTCACATCTAAATAAAATGTCTAAGTGATGTTGGAAATGGGTAAAAGTATCTGGTTTATTACCAACTGCTGCTATATGGCCATGTAATTCTAGCAGCTCAGGGCGATAGACTGTGTTGATACGGAACTTGGCTTCGAGTAGCGCATCTTTAACCTTCTGTTTACTGATACATTCTTTGTCTGAATAACTGGCTTCTGCCATGGCCAAGTTATAATAAGCCGGAAGTGCATAACGATCATCTAAAGAAATAGCTCGCTGGAAAGATGTTGCAGCATCTCTTATACAACCATTATCACGCAAATATTGATTCCCTTTAAGTACGTAAAAGGCTGGATTCTTAATGAGATCATTGGTTTCGGCGTCTTTACGAATCGGCTCTACAAAGGTCTCTTGAAAGTAGGAGAGGCTAGTTTCTTCGTCACGGTCTGTATCATCCATAACAAATTTATGGAACCATAGTCCCCAACGTTCTTGTAATCCTTTTCGGTCATAAAGATCCCATTTGTATTGCCGTGCCAATGGATTCGTTGTTACAGGTAGGGGTTGACGGTTACGGAATGACTCCAAGACATCTCTATGTACTTTGTCTTCATAGGCCTTGCAAAAGTCTACCATGACTGTTTTTTTTCTATGCTTACGCCATGCTTCTGGAGAGGATACGGATTGAAAATTAGGCGTGGATAGTATACCTTGTCGTAACTCTTTACATTTTGTAGGAGTTGAATATACTTCTTGATTTTCAGCTGAAAGATTGCTTATTATTCTGGAAAGATAGCTATCCACACATTTATTGAAATCATTAGATAATTTAGAGGGATTTAGGTTGGACCGTTTGGTTATTTCCCACGCCTTTTCTAATAAATTACGTTGAGTTTGTTTCTCAACATCTTTTGCCTTAGGCAATAGCTCTTCTTCTAGCGAACAAAAAGCACTAAAAAGACGATCTTCTCTGATTTTCTTAGCTACATCTTGGCGTGCTTTTTGAATAGACGCTTCTTCCTGAATTTTACGAGAGGCCTTAAGGGTTTCTATACTATTACCTTGATCAT